>CAYYCU010000020.1:0-12366 GCA_964470415.1 uncultured Ruminococcus sp. | reverse complement strand
ATTTCGATTTTCGCAAAAGATTGGCTGTCTTTAATGTACAATGGGGCGCAGATGTTGGAAGCTGGTTTCCATTTCGGCAAAGGCGTCCGGTGCTTTTACGGCGTTGTCCTGTTCGACCAACACGTTTTGTACGCCGATTTTTTTGCAAACGGCATAGATTTTTTCAAAATTCAGCACGCCGTTTCCGCAGGCGCAGATGCTGCGCTCCTCGTTTTTTGCCATATCCTTAAAGTGGATGTTAACCAATCTGTCGGTGCCGATTTTGACAATATAGTCGGTTGCCGAATATCCTGCAAATTCCACCCAGTAGGTATCCATAATAAAGTGCCAGTCGGGGCAGCGCTCCAGCATCATATCATAAACGATTGCCTTGGTGTCGGGAAGCGCCGCAAACTCAAAGGCATGGTTGTGATAGGCAAAGTGCAAGCCCGCATGGCGAATCTTTTTTACCGGTTCCGCAAGGTCGGTCAGAAACTTATCAAGCCCTTCCACACTTCCGTGAAACTCTTTAGGCATCGAACCGAGACCAATCACGGGACAACCGAACACTCGGTGTTCCCGAATCAGCGCATCGGTATCGTGCAGAATACGTTCCAAAGGGGAGTGGGTACAAACAACGGGGAGCTCCGTCTCCAAACTGATGTCGCGAACGGTTTCGGCGGCAATGGGGCCGGCTCCCGAAAGCTGTACGTTTTCGTAGCCGATGGCTTTGATTTTACGAAAAGTGGCAAGAAGGTCTTCGGGTGTTTGCGTAAAGGTACGCACCGAATAGAGCTGTGCTCCGAGTTTCATAATGGGTGTCATTCCTTTCTTTGCTTTAAAATTCTTATCTTTTACTCTATTATAACGCTTTTATTTACAAAATCCATTGAAAATTTTGCAAAAGATATTGCAAATATTGCTCTTATATGGTAAAATAAATCAACGATTGGAAAGGAGACTTCCCATGGGATTTTTGCATAAATCGTCTTATAACCGTCTCTCATATTCGCATTCCTTGAACAATCACCCCGATCGGAATGCATTTGAGCGGCATTGCCATGAACATTACGAGCTGTTATATGTTGTAAAAGGGAAGGGACATTATGTTGTGGAAAGCGCGGAGTATCCTTTGCAGCCCAACACACTGCTTTTCATTCGCCCTTACGAGTTTCACTATGTTTGCCCGCAAGAGGATTATGCTTACGAGCGCTATGTCTTTTCTTTTCAGGATACCGTGCTTCCCCAAACGGTGGCGGCGCTCCCCATGATGCAAACCGATGGCGTACAGGGACATGGCGTGTATTTTTCGGAGAACTGTTTGGATGAGGCTGTACGCGATACACTGGAGCATCTGGACGATTCCTGCGCACGTTTTGTCAATACGCCGAATCATTTGGAAAAGGAGGAGACGTTTGTACTGGCGGAGCTGACGCGGGTATTGCTGATGCTGTCCCTTTCGGAGCCGAAAACTTCTTCGGCGGGAGAGGAAAATGTGATTGCACAGGTGATAGAATATTTGAATCTCCATTTGGAAAGTAAGCTTTCGCTGGATTTTCTTGCCCAACACTTTTTTATCAGTAAATCTTATCTTTGCCATGCCTTTCGCAAGTATACGGGTGTTTCCATCTTTACCTATCTCAATACCAAGCGTATTACCATGGCACAGCGGTTGCTGAAAGACGGAGAGCCTGCAACCGCGGTGGCATATCAAGTAGGCTTTTACGACTATTCCTCTTTTTATCGCACCTTTTATAAGCTGACGGGGCATGCACCTGTTTACAGCCGCGAGGAAAAGGAGAGCGAAAAGCGAGAAAAAATGCCATAAATAAAAAACGGGTACAGATGATGAAAACTGCCCCAAACGGTGCGGACAGCACGGTTTGGGGCAGTTTCATTTCGGCATTTATCTGCCGGCTTTTTTATTTTTTGTTTGCTTGCTTCTTTTTTGAGACTTTTTGACCTGCGTTTTTTGAGATGAAAGTGCATAATTTGCTGTTTTTTTGCTTTTTTGTTTGTGTAACGGTGCCGTGCCCGACTTTTTGCCGGCAGGTGCAGAACCGGCACTGCGTGCAGGACGCACCAAACAGTCTTTGCCAAATCCGATGAGGTCTTGCCGTCCCGCCTTGGTCAGTGCTTCGCGTACCAAGTCCGCATTTTGCGGACGGTTGTATTGCAACAGGGCGCGTTGGAGTTGCTTTTCGTGATAATCTGTTGCAACATATACGGGTTTCATGTTCAACGGATTGATACCCGTATAGTACATGACCGTGGAGGCGGTTCCGGGCGTTGGATAATAGTCCTGTACCTGTTCCGGCGCGTATCCGTTTTGCTTCAGGCAAACGGCAAGCTCAACGGCTTCGGAGAGTGTGGAGCCGGGGTGACTGGACATTAAATAGGGAACAAGATACTGTTCTTTGCCAATCTCTTTGGTAATTGCAAAAAATTTTCGGCGGAAAGCTTCGTACACCTCAAAGCGCGGCTTTCCCATGCAGGCGAGCACATTGTCGGCGCAGTGTTCGGGTGCCACCTTCAGTTGCCCGCTGACATGGTCGCGAACCAGTTTATAGAAAAATTCATCGTTTTGATCGGCCATGAGATAATCAAACCGAATGCCGCTGCGGATAAAAACTTTTTTTACGCGCGGCAGGGCTTCCACTTGCTTGAGGAGCGATAAGTATTCGCTGTGATCCACTTTAAGATTTTTGCACGGCGTAGGGGCGAGGCACTTGCGGTTTGCGCACACACCGTCTTTTCTCTGCTTTTCGCATGCCGGAGCGCGAAAATTTGCCGTTGGGCCTCCGATATCGTGGATGTAGCCCTTAAAATCCGGCAATTCCGTTATTTTACGCGCTTCGGTTACCACGCTTTCAATGCTGCGCGAGCGCACCGTGCGCCCTTGGTGAAAGGCCAGTGCGCAAAAATTGCAACCGCCAAAGCAACCGCGGTTATGTGTAATGGAAAATTTGACTTCCTCAATACCCGGCACACCGCCGGCGGCTTTGTAAGAGGGATGATAATCGCGCATATAAGGCAACGCATAAACATGGTCAAGCTCTTCTCGTTCCAGTGGCGGCATAGGAGGATTTTGTACCAGCATTTTATTGTCGTACCGTTCGCAAATGGCTTTTCCGTTAATGGCATCCTGATTTTTATATTGAATGCCGAACGCTTCGGCATAGCTGCGTTTGTTTTCTTTCAATTCGTTAAAGTCAAAGGTTGCGGCAACATCAAAGTGAACCGGATCCTCCGGACGCGCAAGATAGACGGTACCGCGCACATCGCGAATTTTGCGAATGGGGATACCGCGTGCAAGCAAATCGGCAAGACGCACCAAAATTTTTTCTCCCATTCCGTAGGTCAAAATATCGGCGCGGCTGTCTACAAGGATAGAACGGCGCACTTTGTTATCCCAATAATCGTAATGTGCAAAGCGGCGAAGAGAGGCCTCCAAACCACCCAAAATAATCGGGACATCGCCGTATGCTTCCCGAATGCGGTTGCAGTAAACAATCACCGCGCGGTCGGGGCGCTTGCCCATTACGCCGCCGGGCGAGTAGTAATCAAAACTTCTTTTCTTTTTTGCGGCGGTATAATGTGCCACCATGCTGTCAATGTTACCGGATGTTACAAGAAAGCCGAGCTTTGGCTTTCCGTATTCGCAAAAAGTAGTGCAGCTTTTGTAGTCGGGTTGCGAAAGAATGGCAACGCGATACCCGGCATCCTCCAGCACACGGGAAATAATGGCAACGCCAAAGGACGGGTGATCGACATAAGCATCTCCCGTTACATATACAAAATCCGGTGCGTCCCAGCCGCGCGCTTCCATATCGGCACGGCAGAGCGGCAAAAAGTCTGTTGCGTTCATGTTTTCATCCTTTTGCTGTTTAGACAGAAAAACGTTTTCTGCATTTTTTATTTTCAACCTTTTAATCGGTATCCTGCTCCTCTTGGTATGCCTTAATGCCCTGCATGCCCGGAATTTGCCGAAAGCCGTCTATTTCGCCGCGTTGCATGGCGCCGAAAATACGGTAACGTAGCCCATCGTGCTTGCGATCCAATTCACGAAGCAGCTTTTTCATTTCTTCGCGTTGGGTGTTGCCATCGGCAGGACAGGGCGAGGGAATGACGGGCAGCGCCGCTTTGGACGCAAAATAACGCACATCCTTTTCGGGCATGTAGAGCATGGGACGAATGAGCTTCAGTCCCACACGCGAAAGATGCGTAACGGGAGAGAAGCAACCGATGCGCCCTTCAAAAAACAGATTGAGCATAAAGGTTTCTACCGCATCGTCAAAATGGTGTCCGAGCGCCACGGTGTTGCAGCCCAATTCCTTGGCGGCATTGTGGAGTGCGCCGCGTCTCATTTTGGCGCAAAGAGAGCATGGATTTTTTTCATGGCGCACATCAAAAATGATATGCGAGATTTCGGTCGGAATGACGTGATAGGGAACATTTAACCGCTCGCACAGTTGTTGTATCGGTGTAAAATCCGCATTTGGAAAGCCCATATCAACGGTAACGGCAATCAGCTCAAAAGGGATTGGATAAAAGCGGCGGAGCTCGGACATGGCGCAGAGCAGTGTAAGGGAGTCTTTTCCCGCCGAAACACCGACCGCAATTTTATCGCCGGGTTCTATCATGCTGTAATCGTCCAGCGCACGTCTGGTATAGCTTAAAATTCGTTTGATGTGTTCCATACGTAAACAGAGGGGCCGGTGCATCAAGTGCAAAAGCCCCATTCTTTCATTGATTTTTGATGTGTTCAGTCGGTAATTTCCGCATCGGCCGATTCTGCGGCAACAGGCTCTTCGGGGAGCGCATCGGCTTCTTCATCGTCAAAAGCCAGTTCGTTGGGTTCCAAATCTTCGTCCGACAATTCGTCCACATCAATGGCGAGGTTGCGGATGGCTCTCAACTCACGGATGACGCCTACGGCAATGGCAGCGGTAGCGGCGGTGGCAATGCCGAGTCCGATTAACAGTTTGGTGGTGTTCTTCATGTGTTTTTCTCCTTTTTGAATAAATTTTTGATATGTGAATGCTAAAAGTGTACCAAAGTTATTGTTTTTGAAAAAATATATATTATTGCTTTTTTGTATATTTGCAATCCGAAAAATTGCAAGTGTCGTAAATAAGCTGTGCCTGTTGCGTGAGGACGCGGCTTTTTTCCTGCGCTTGATGCGGAAGATAGAGAAAAAGCGGCGGGCTGACCGATAACGATGGCGCAGCGCCGCGGACGGCTTCTGTCAGAACCATGCAGGGCACAGACGTTTGATCGGCATGGACAAATGTCATACGCTTTGGCTCCAGCCCCGCCCGGCGCAATGCATCCGCAAGGTCAATGAGTCTGTCCGGCCGCCATACCGAAACAAATTTCCCACCAAAACGCAACAACCGTCCGGCACAGGCGCAAAAATCGTAAATATTTCCGCAAACCTCATGTCGGGCAATATATTTTTCGTCCCGTTCATTCCTTTTTCCGCTGTCACATCGCATGTAAGGCGGATTGGAAACAACCAAATCCATTTCGCCGCCCAAATCGGAGGCGTTTAAATCTCGGATGTCGGCGCAAACGGAGGAGATGCGGTCGGCATAACCGTTTAATGCGGCATTGCGGTCAATCAATTCGGCAAATTCTTTTTGTACTTCAATGGCAAATATTCGCTTGGCCTTGCCTTTTGCGGTAAGCAACAGCGGCAAAATGCCGGTGCCGCTCCCCAAATCGGCAACACGCACAGATGCTTTTGGAGACACGTATGCGGCAAGCAAAAAGGCGTCTGTACCAAAGGTGAGCCCTTGCTTTTTTTGTATCAACCGAATTTGCTCGTTGACTTCGTCCATTCGCTCGTCTTCACGAAGCTGTAAAAAATCGGATTTTACGGAGTTCATAAAGGGCATCCTTTCTCCACAATTTACGGGGGAACGCCCCAAAAACCGCAAAAGGCGAAGCAGGCAGAAAAACAGCTTGCTCCGCCTTTTACCGGTGGATGTATTATGCTTCCTGCGGAGCGCCTACAGGGCATTCTCCGGCGCATGCACCGCAACTGATGCACTTGTCAGCATCGATCTCGTACTTTCCGTCACCTTCGGAAATTGCTTCTACGGGGCAAGCTTCAGCACAAGCGCCGCAAGCTACGCAATCATCGGAAATCTTATATGCCATTTCTTTATACCTCCTGTATCAGTTTGATATTTATATTGTATCATATTTTTTTTGTTTTGCAACTGTTTTTTGAAATTTTTCAAAAAAAATTTATAAAGTAAAGAAAAAATGCCGGATTTGGTGCGTTACGCATTGGTTTTTTTCTCTTCTTCTTGCTTTTCGGATGTATTTTTGCGCTCTTTCGGCAACACGGTTACATCATCCCTATGGTATTGCTTGGGCGGAGAGTCGGGACTGTCTTTCATGATAACCCGCACGGTTCCTGCCAGCGGATTGGAGCCGATGACCGTACCGATGCCGTCCGGGGTGCGAACCGTACTGTCATTGGACGGCGTTTTGCGAATCTCCTCGGTGTAAACATCGGATTCGTAACGCAGGCAACACATCAGTCTGCCGCACATACCCGATATTTTTGCGGAATTGAGCGAAAGTCCCTGTTCCTTTGCCATTTTAATGGATACCTGTGTAAAGTCGGGAAGGAAGGTGGCGCAGCATAACGTTCTGCCACAGGAGCCGATTCCGCCCAACAGTTTTGCTTCATCGCGTATGCCGATTTGACGCAACTCAATGCGGGTACGGAATACCGAGGCGAGGTCCTTGACCAAGTCGCGGAAATCCACACGGCCTTCTGCCGAAAAATAGAAGAGCAACTTGGAATTGTCAAACGCGTACTGCGTATCAATCAACTTCATGTCAAGCTTGTGTTCGCGTATTTTCTCTTGGCAGACCAGCAGTGCCTCTTTTTCTTTTTCTCGGTTTTCGGCGTGGTGCTCCACATCGGCAGGGGTTGCAATGCGAATTAAGGGACGCAACGGCAACAGTGCTTCGTTCAGCGAAATTACGGTGTTGGCAAGACAAATTTCTCCGAATTCCAAGCCCCTCGTTGTTTCAACAATGGCGTGGTCGCCTTTTTTGACCTGTATGCCGCAAGGGCTGAAATAATACATTTTTCCGGTATCGTGAAAGCGTACGCCGATGACCTCCGCTTTGGAATCCTGTCCTTGAGCGGGTGCCGAAGAATCGGGCACGGCGGCCGCTGTTCTGTTACCGAAGCCTGCGGGGGCGGGAGCGGTTTCTTTTTTCGTTTTTTCCGTCTCGGCGTCTTTTTGTGACATGGGGACGGCGGCGGTCGGAACCGTGCCGTCTGCCGCTTTCAAAACGATTTGCGCCCGAAGCTCCGAAAGCGTCATGTCCGCTGCGCTTTCCGCGGTTGCGGCTTCCGAGCGCGGCTTCTCGCCGGATTTTCTGCGGTCGTTTCTGTTGCGGTTTCGTTTGTTTTCGTTTCGGCTTGCCTGACGGTTGTTTGCCGTATGCTTGTTTTCTTTTTCCGCATGTGAGAGGGAAGGAGCTTCCGATGAACGGACCGGTTCTTTTCCCTCCGTACGCGGTTCTTTCGGCGCTTCTTGCCGACCGGGCTCCGTATTGGAGCGGCGGTGATTGCGGCGCCAATGTCCGTTTCGGTTTTTGTTATTTTCGGACGGATTGGTATTTTTTTGATTTTGGTTGTGATCTGGCATGAAATCGGAATCCTTTCTGTAATTGTTCCGTTCGGTTACGGAAAATGGCTATAAAAGTCCAACGCCGGACGCAAAAGCGGTCAATGTCAGCCGTACATTGGCATTTGCTTGAAGGCGGTCGATAACATTTTGAACATGCTCGCAAAGCATTAACAATTCCGGCGTGGTAAAATAATACGCCAGCGTGCATGCTTCTTCACGGTCCGCAAAAAAGCAGAGCGGTGCATTTTCGGTTTGTTTGCAAAGCAAAAGGTCGCGCAGACACAGAAGTGTTGTACCCATTTGTTCTGCTATTTCTTCTCTTTTTTGCCCCAATCGGTTCAGGTACTGCATGGCGGCGCCGCTTTCTTTTCGACCGGTGCACAATGTTACAAAATCACGCGCGAGCTGTCTTTTTTGCAGAATGGGACGGCGGCGTTTGGAATCCAAAAGTGCAATGGCACGTCCGATACTGCCGTCTGCCGAGGCAAGAATTTCATCGAATTCTTGCGGTGCACTCTCACGCAGCTTTTTTGCTTCCGCGTTCGTTGTACAAAGATAGCGTCCGATTTCCTGCGGTGCAATCGGTTCGGTGCGCAAAACGGGCGCGCGGCTGCGAACGGTTTCCAAAAGCTGAGAAGCGTTTTCACACAAAAGCAAAAACAGGACATATGCCGGCGGCTCTTCCAGCGTAAGCAGAAACGCATTTTGCGCCTGTACGGTCATCAAATGCGCATCTTCAATGATGTAGACCTTTGCGGCATTGTCATTGGGAGGAATATACACATCTTGCCGCAAATCGCGAATGACCTCTACGCCGAGCGTGGCTTTATCGCCTCGATTTTTGAAAATGACATCGGTAGAATATTTTCCGAGAATTTTTTTGCAGGATGGGCAAACGGAACAGGGCAACGGCAGGTCTTGCATGCATCGGTTCTCACAGGAGAGTGCGGCGGCAAGCTGCAGGGCAAGCAGGTGCTTGCCGGAGCCGGTCGGGCCTTCTATAATATAGGCATGGGAAAGTTTGTCCCGGAGCAAATCGTCTTGCAGGCGCCGGCGTAACGGTTCGTTGGCAACCACATTCGGGAATGCAAGCTTCATGTTATGCTCCTTTCTGCAACGGTCAAAAAAACAACTGCACAGCAGCTTTGTCTGCCCGATGATAGCAAATGAATTTGAACTGTCATTATTATATCAGTTTTTAACGGCTTTGTCAAGGTTTAAGCTTTTTCGGTTTTCATTTATTTTGTTATTTCTCTTGCCTTTTGTCTCGGTTTATGCTATAATGGTTTTGCTTGAATAAACTTTTTTGTCGGAAAGGATTTTAAAACCATGAAGTTTAATTTGCAAGAGGCGGCAAAAGAAAAAATTTTGACAGTTGCACATCGCGGTGTTTCCGGCGGTAACATTCCGTGCAATACCTTGCCCGCTTATGAAATTGCGCTCCGGCAGGGTGCCGATATGATCGAGATTGATGTGGAAATGAGTTGCGATGGCAAACTGTTCATCTTTCATCCGGGCGAAGAACGGAACCACCTGTTTCATGCCGAGCGCATTTGCCGTATGAAATCGGAGGATGTTGCAAAATTGCGTTACGTGAATACGGACAATACATATACGCAGTTCGGCGTGAATACGTTCGATGAAATTATGGAGACTTTTAAGGGACGTTGCTATATTAACGTGGATAAATTTTGGGGACATCCCAAAGAAATTTACGAGGCAATCAAACGCCATGACATGATAGACCAAGTGCTTGTAAAATCTGCGCCCTCGGATAAGGTATTTGAAGTGTTGGAGACACTTGCACCGGAGCTTCCTTTTATGCCGATTGTGCGGGATACCAATCCGGTACATGAAACCCTGATGAAGCGTAATATCAACTATGTCGGCGCGGAAGTGCTCTTCCGTGATGACAGTGCCGAAGTGGCTTCTTCGGAATTTATCGAGCAGATGCACCGTGACGGGAAACTGGTTTGGGTAAATGCCATTATTTATAGCTACAAGGAGCAATTGAGCGCAGGACATTCCGATGATACGGCTCTTTGCGGCGATCCCGAAAAGGGCTGGGGCTGGTTGGCACGCCGCGGCTTCGATTTTATTCAAACCGATTGGCCGATTATGATGATTGACTACTTAAAGAGCCAAAACCTGTATTATAAAAAACATGTATAACCGACAAAACAACCGCTTGAATCTTTGCGTTTCAAGCGGTTGCTTTTACACTACGGGGCGGATATGTCGGCTTCCGCCAATTCCGCGTACAGCATATTGATTCCGGGAGCAGACAGCTCTCCGAGCGACGTATTTTCAATGGAAAAATTTCCGCCAATCTGACCGTAAAGCACAATACAGTCTCCCGGTGTAAAGTTAATGCCGGTCTGCCGATAGTCCCGAATCAAAAAGCACCAGTTCTTTTCGCTTTCTACGGTATGGCATTGCAGATAGGATGAATATTCCTCATCGTTGTAATAAGCGTAGGCATCCTCCCATAAAGCATCTACGGTTACACGTAAAGTCACATACTCGCCAACGCGCGTTTCCGCTTCCCGATATATGGTTTCGGCGGACAGTGCATGGCACTGTTCGATGTATTCTTCTTTTGAAATGGCGGTGTTGACCGGCGGCTCTTCTTGCGGCAAAAAAATGTTGAGCAATCCCATCAAAGCGCCCAAAAAGGCAAATCCGAACGTATAAAGAACAAATAAGACCGTTACAATGATTTTTGCGGATTTGCGCCAATATCCCATCCAAAGCAGAATCAATCCGATAATCGGCTGAAAAAAGAGCATCAAAACAATGAACCAGGTGGAAAAATACCACGGTACAAACTGTACGCGGCCGTTTCCGCGTGCGGCTTTTTTCTTTTTCGCTTTTACAGGCTTGCGGTTCCCGGCACGAAATTCCTCCGGGCAGACTTTTCCGCACAGCGGGCAGTTCAACCCGTCAAAAAAGGTTTCGCAGTCGGGGCATTTGTTTAAATCCGGAAAATCTCGGACGTCATCATCGCCAAAATAACCGATTGGAGTACCCATATCAGTTTTCTCCTTTCTCGGCGTTCAAAGAGCTTTCTTTTATGATATAAATCGGTCTGCCTTTGATTTCAAAATACATTCTGGCAAGATATTCGCAAACAACGCCAAGCGCTATAAGCTGAAGCCCCGCGACCAGGGAAATCACATTGATGAGTGTCCAAATATCGGAGAGCGGATTGCCGCAGGCAAGCATCACCGTTTGTACGATGAAAAGAACCAAAGAGAACAAACAGAACTCCGCACCGAACAAAATGGGAATGCGCAACGGAACCGTGGAAAAGGAAAGAATGCCTTCTAACGAATACAGCAACAGCGCACGGAACGACCATTTTGTCTTGCCTGCCACGCGTTCAATATTTTCATAAGCCAACCATTTGGTTCGAAAGCCCACCCAACAAAAAAGACCTTTGGAAAAGCGATTGTATTCCGTCATGGAAAGTACGGCGTTTACCATTTGCCGTTTCATTAGCCGAAAGTCACGGGCACCGTCTACAAATTCCGTTTTGGAAATGCGGTTAATGACTTTATAAAAATAGCGCGCAAAAAAAGAACGGATGGGCGGCTCGCCTTTGCGGGTATACCGCCGTGTACCGATACAGTCGTAATTCTCATCGCTGTGAAGCGCGGCAAACATTTCGGGGAGCAGCGCGGGCGGATCCTGGAGGTCTGCGTCCATGGTTGCAACATAGTCACCCGTTGCATGTTGCAGTCCTGCGTATATGGCGGATTCTTTACCGAAATTACGTGAAAGGGAAATGTATTTTACGCGCGTATCCCGGTGTGCAAGCGTGCGGGCAATGTTCAGCGTTCGGTCACGGGAGCCATCGTCTACCAGCAATATTTCAAAGTCGGCAACCGCACGCATTTCTTCCATGGTTTTGCATAATTCGTTGTAAAAAATCGGTAAGGATTCCTCTTCGTTATAGCATGGGACGATAATGGAAATGCACTCGTTTTTTTGTTGGCTTTTATTGATATCGCTCATAAATTTTTTCCAATCTCGTTTTTACAATATTTTTTATTCTACTATGAAATAAAAATGTATGCTTACGCAAACATTTTAGCGAAGCCGTCAATAACGAAGCCGCGCAAGGCGCGGACGGGGCGTAGCCCGAAGACTTGCGTCAGCAAGGATTCACTGAAGTTATTATACCATGCTTTTTTCTTTTTTGCAATAGGTTTCACAAGATTGAAAGGATTTTCTGCGAACAAGAAACGGGAAAGCCTTTGCAATCAAACGCTTTCCCGTTCCCGTTATTCTTCGGTCAATTCATAAATTTCCATCAAACGGTTTTCGACCTCTGTTTTACGCGCGTCCAACGCGGCGGCACGAACATAGTCCGAAGCGGCAGAGCCAAACAGTTCCTGCTCAATTTGTTCCAATTCGGTTTCCAGTTCGGCGCATTCCCGCTGTAAGCGTTCCAGCTGCGCTTTCTTTTTGCGCGCTTCCGCGGCCGATTGCTTGTTTTTCAAATACCGTTCCTTTGCCGAACCGACAGTTGCTTTTTCGGCACTGCCTTTTTCGGAATCGGTTTGTTCCCAATCGGCAATTCGCGCGTTTTTGTACTCCGAAAATTCGGTATACCCGTGGCCTACGCGGTCAATTTTGTAGTCCAGCAGATCTCCCGCAAAAGCAGGCCCCGGTTGCAATTCCAAAATTCTGGTTGCCAGCTTGTCAATCAAATAACGGT
>CAYYCU010000019.1:0-15481 GCA_964470415.1 uncultured Ruminococcus sp. | reverse complement strand
ATTGCAACCCTGCTCTTCTCGCTCAACATTCTCCTATCCAACCGTCAAATCCGCGCCGGAGCATATGCGCTGTTCCGCTTTTCGCCAACGCCCTATTCCATTGCGGCGGTTTTAACGCCGATTACACTCGGCTACAATATTCTATCCTGCTTTTTACCGGAGCCGATGATGCCGGTCAGCTTTTTGATGTCAACGGTATTTTTTATGATGGCGCTCGGCGATGTTTTGCGTTTTTCCTGTGAAATGCGCACATTAAAATTGCTTTGCTCCGAAGGAGAAAAAACGGTATTGGAGCCGGCAGTCCCCAGAAAGAAAAAACTCCGTCAAGGAGAAAAAATTGTAAAAATCATCAATGATGACCTTGGCGAAAACATGTATCAAATTCGCAAGTGTGAGCAGCCTATCGGTTTTTTCCGCCGATTTAACAATATGGACAGTGCCGCAAAGCCGATTACCGTTCTTTTGGCGGTCTCGCTGTCACTTGCAACGCTGTGCGGTCTTGTCAACGCAGTCCGCTTTTCCGATATTGCCTCTGCATTATCCGTGTTTATCACCGTTTTGGCAGTCTCTCTGCCCGTTTCCGCATTTTTCACCTTCTTCTATCCGTTAAGCCGTGCAAACCGTTTGCTCTCCTCTCATGACATTGCGTTAATCGGAGAAGAATCGGTTGTGGAATATCAAGCGAAAAAAACGATTATCTTCCAAGATACGGATTTGTTTGCATTGCAAAAATGTACGGAAATTGCCGTACGGGAAGGCGATGACTTTCGGAACGATTTAAAGCTTGCCGCCGCGCTTTTCCGCAAGCTTGGCGGAACGCTGGCAGGCGTTGGACAGGCTGTGTCACAAACCAAAGAAGAAATTCCCGTCTCCATTGTGCGCATTCAAAATAACGGCGTGGAAGCGATTGCGGACAACCAACGCCATCTTTTGGTGGGCAGCGCCGATTTCCTGCGGCGCTACGGCGTACGGGTGCCGAAAGAAAGCACGGATAAGGCGTTGCAGCGGACACAAAACATCAGCTTAACTTATGTGGCAATCGACGGCATTTTGAAATTAAGCTACGAAATGGAATATCATACCAAAGAAGCGTTCGAACAAATTGTAAACGACCTTGCGGAAAACGGTACGTCCGTAGCCATTCACACCTACGATCCCAATTTGAATGAAGCTTTTCTGCAAAGAAGCCGTGATGCGGAAGCGGAATTTGTTCAAGTGGTAAAGCCCGGAAGATTTGAAGAAAACAAGCCGTCCGATATTGTGGATACCGGTATCATTGCCTTGGGAGATTCCTCCGATGTCGTTCCGGCTCTTCACGCGGCGTCTGCTGTTTCCGCTGTGCGCAGTTTTGGATTTCGCATTCAGCTCATTGCATCCATTCTCGGAAGTGCGGCAGTTTGTCTCCTCACTTTTTTGGGGAAAAGCGCATGGATTGGCATACCGACTGTTGCAGTATATCAACTGTTTTGGACATTGGTTTCCGTATTTGCTTCCCAATCCGAGCTCACCGCAGAAAAACTGCATTTGCGGCAACGCCCGCGTCACCGCTCCGAGTCGGATAAAACAGAATAACCTTTTTGCATGCCGCTTTCTATTGGGAAAGCGGCATGTAAGCAAGCGCAGACAGCAGACGCAGGCGCCCGTTTTGTCGGTGGCTTTTGTCGGCAGTCTCCAAAAAGATTGGATACACAAAAAGGATAAAAATAACATGATAAACAACAATAAAATCGCCTCCGGTATTCTCAAATCGGTTTCCAAACCCGGAAGATATGCCGGCGGAGAATACGGACAGGTACGGAAAGACAAATCAAACATCAAAGCGCGTTTTGCATTTTGTTTTCCCGATACATATGAAATCGGCATGTCGAATCTCGGCGTACGCCTTTTGTACGGCGCACTCAACGAACATGAGGACATTTGGTGTGAGCGTGTTTACGATCCGTGGGTGGACATGCAAGAACAAATGAAACGGCACAATCTTCCGCTAACGGCATTGGAAAGCGGCGATCCGCTGCATGTATTTGATTTTGTGGCGTTTACCTTACAATATGAAATGAGTTATACCAATGTACTCAACATGCTGGATCTTGCACATATTCCGTTGCGTTCCAAAGACCGCTCGGAAAACGATCCGTTGGTTATCGGCGGCGGCCCCTGTGCCTATAATCCCGAACCGATTGCAGATTTTTTTGATTTGTTCAACATTGGTGAGGGTGAAGACATGCTCCCCTCCATTGTTCGTCTTTACATCCGTATGAAAGAGGAAGGGCGTTATACGAGAGCCGACTTTTTGCACGAAGCCGCAAAAACCATTCCCGGCGTTTATGTCCCCTCGCTATACAATGTGACCTATCATGCAGACGGTACCATTCAGGCGTACACGCCTGTTTACGATGATATTCCCAAGCAGGTAACCAAACAAATTATTCAAGACCTTGACCGCGTATATTTCCCCGAAAAAGTGGTCATGCCCTATATTGAAACCGTGCACGACCGCATTATGCTGGAGGTTTACCGCGGGTGTATTCGCGGTTGCCGCTTCTGCCAAGCAGGCATGATATACCGTCCCGTGAGAGAAAAAACGCCCGATGTACTCAATGCGCAGGCAAAAAAGCTGTTTGATGCTACGGGATATGAAGAAATTTCGCTTTCTTCCCTTTCTATCAGTGACTACACCGAGTTGGAACCGCTGTGCGACAAGCTTCTTTCCTGGACAGATGAAAACATGGTATCGCTTTCGCTTCCCTCTTTGCGTGTGGACAGCTTCAGCAAAGAGTTGATGAACCGCATTGATTCGGTACGTTCCTCCTCGCTGACCTTTGCGCCCGAAGCGGGTACACAGCGTTTGCGCGATGTCATCAATAAAAATGTACGGGAAGAAGATGTTTTGCGCGCCGTGCAGGTCGCTTTTGATGCCAAGAAAAATGCCGTCAAGCTCTATTTTATGAACGGATTGCCAACCGAAACGCTTGCGGATTTGGATGGTATTGCGGACCTTGCCGACAAGGTGGCGGAAGCATATTATCAAAATCCGAATCACAATCGCGCACGTCAGGTACAGGTTACCGTCAGCGTCTCCTGCTTTATTCCCAAGCCTTTTACCGCATTCCAATGGGAAGCGCAGGACACCATGGACATGCTTGCCGAAAAGCAAGAATACTTAAAAACAAAAATTACCAATCGCCATGTACGGTATCAGCATCACGATGCAAAAGTTTCGCAAATAGAGGCGGTTTTGGCGCGCGGAGACCGCCGCATTGCCGATGCGTTGGAGTTGGCCTGCCGAGAGGGCTTTTGCTTTGACGCATGGGATGAATACTTTGACTATGACAAATGGCTGGACGTTTTTGCACGCACCGGTATTGATCCTGCATTCTATGCAAACCGCAAAATCGGATTGGACGAGGTATTGCCTTGGGATATTATTGACTGCGGCGTCAGCAAAGAATTCTTTTTAAAAGAGCGTGCAAAGGCATATGCCGAAACCACTACCCCGAATTGCCGTGAAAAATGCAGTGCGTGCGGCGCCAACAAGCTGGGCGGTGTACGTGCCGTATGCCCCGGATGCAAGGGATCGGAACAACCGGCAGAAACAACGCTCCCGACACTGCCCTCCAATCCCCAATGGAACAAACTTGAAACGCCGAAAACCGTGCGCATTCTGTTCCGCAAAGTAGGAGACCTGCAATATATTTCACATCTCGATTTGCAACGCACGGTGGCGCGCGTTTTGGTACGTGCAAAAATTCCCATGTGGTACACGCAGGGTTTTAATCCGCATGCCAAGGTAACATTCGGACTGCCGCTTTCGGTCGGAACCGAAAGCGAATGCGAGTTCATTGACCTGCGCATTGACCGTGACATTACACCTGCCGAGGTCAAAGAACGCTTAAACCGCGAACTCACGCAGGAGATGCAGATTTTGGACGCTTACGAACCAACCTCCAAATTCCAAGATATTGCATGGGCAAAATATGAAATGGAGCTTTCCTTTGACGGTGCAAATGCGGAAACCGCGCAAAAAATGCAAACTCTGTTTGAAACCTCTCCGCTGTATTTGACAAAGAAAACAAAATCCGGAGACAAAGAAATTGATATCGTTCCCTTAATCCGAAACGTAACCGTTACCTATCGGGACAGTTCCTCCGCCCCGATTCATATCAGCGCAATTTTGGCGGCGGGAACCGTGCAGCACCTAAACCCGGAGCTATTGATTCAAGCGGCAAAAAATAAGCTTGGAATTTTTTCCGGCTCGAATGCCGAGGAAGCCTATTCCATTCTGCGTACCCATGTGTACCAAAGCGATGGGCAAACAGAATTTCGTTAATTTTTTTCATAAAGGATTACAAACGGCTTTTTTCTTAAAAATTCTTTAAAAATCTCTGCAAATTTCAAAAAAATATAAAAAAGTTATTGACATATGTCAAAAAATGTGTTATAATAAGGCTGTCAACAAACAGCACTTGTTGATAAAAACCGAAAGGCAGAAAGCTATGTCAAGACCAAAAAAAGCACGCGTCATCTGCGCGTCTCCCAAGCATCGGCTTTTCTTTCCGAACAGCAGCACGCAAAATGCAACCATCCGTTTACATGCCGATGAATATGAGGTTTTGCGGCTACACGATTTGGAGCATTTAAGCCAAGCGGAAGTCGCCGCACAAATGCTGGTATCCCGTACCACTGTGACAATGCTGTTAAATACAGCGCATCAAAAAATTGCAAACGCTTTGGTAAACGGCAACCCGATAGAAATTGCAGACGGCAACTGTTGTATATGTGAAATCGGATGCGCCTGCCCGCCGGAAAAGAAAGAGTCGTGCACCAAAAGAATGCGGTGTGCCGCATCATGCAGGCACGCGCAAGCATGTCAGTCAAAAAAATAATTTTTTATTTAAAAGGAGAAAAAAATCATGAAAAAATGGAGATGTACCATCTGCGGAGAAATTGTAGAATCCGATGTTCGCCCCGACAAATGTCCTCTTTGCAAGGCTTCCGGTGAAAAATTTGAAGAAATTGTGGAAAACAATGAAGTAACTTGGGCAACCGAGCATGTGGTTGGAATTGCAAAAGATGCGCCCGCAGAAATCATTGAAGGTCTGCGCGCAAACTTCCAGGGCGAGTGCACCGAGGTGGGTATGTATTTGGCTATGTCCCGCGCGGCGGCAAGAGAAGGCTATCCCGAAATCGCATTGTATTGGAAAGAAGCCGCACTGGAAGAAGCAGAGCACGCGGCAAAGTTTGCCGAGCTCCTCGGTGAGTGCGTATGCGATTCCACCGAGAAGAATCTGACGGTTCGCGTAGAAGCCGAAAACGGCGCAACCGCAGGCAAATTTGAGCTTGCAAAAATGGCAAAGCAGTATAATTTGGACGCCATTCACGACACCGTTCATGAAATGGCAAAAGACGAAGCACGTCACGGCAGAGCTTTTGCAGGCCTTTTGAACCGCTATTTCAAAAAATAATTTTATCTGTTCAATCAAACAATTAGGGAAATAAAAGCGATGAAATTTCAAATAACAGGCGGCAATGCAGATGCCGTCATAACGGTAAAACAACGGGACGTGCGTAACGGATTGCTTTTTTTGGATGTCAAAATGTCACTTCCGTCCCTCCAATCTCCCGAAATGTTCCGTGTTGCGTTTTCGATTTCGGCAATCGACATCTATTCGGTTTGGAGCCCGACTATCAAGTTTGACCGATACCTCGGCCCCGATTGGAGAATGCAAACGACAAAATCCCGTTTGGCATCCGGCTTGCCAATCCATGCGTTGGTATCTTCCAAAGGGCAAAATCGCATGACCGTTGCCCTGTCGGACGCCAAAACCCCGCTCTCTATCCGTACCGGAGTTTGCGAGGAGACCGCCTCCGTTGTTTGTGTCATTCAGTTTTTCACCGCCACAGTCGCGCCGCTGAAAGAATATAACGCAACCGTCCGCATTGACATGAGGGATATTCCCTACTATGACAGCATTTACGATACAACGCTCTGGTGGGAGCATGATTGCGGATACCGTCAAGCATACATTCCGGAAGCCGCAAAACTGCCGGTCAATTCCCTATGGTACAGTTACCACCAACAACTGGACACGGAGGATATTATCAAAGAATGCCGGCTCTCCAAGGCAATCGGAATGGACACGGTCATTGTGGACGACGGTTGGCAAACCGATGACAACAACCGCGGCTATCAATTTTGCGGAGACTGGAACGTTGCCCCGCAAAAGATTCCCGACATGAAGGAATTTGTAAGCCGCGTGCACGGCACCGGAATGAAAATCATGCTTTGGTTCTCGGTTCCGTATATCGGACTGCATTCAAAAGCATATCAAACCTTTCAAGATATGCTTTTGGACGAAACAGGAGATAACAAAACGCATTGGGCCATTGATCCCCGCTATCCCGAAGTACGCGCGTATTTAATATCTCATTACATCCGCGCTGTTGGAGAATGGGGCTTTGACGGCTTGAAGCTGGATTTTATTGATTCTTTCAGGCTCAACGAAAAATCATCCGAACCGGACGAACGACGTGACTATACGGCATTGGAGGACGCGGTTGAAAAACTGATAGCCGATACCGTACAGGCTCTGCGCGCCATTAATCCCGATGTTTTAATTGAATTTCGGCAGTCGTATGTCGGTCCCGCCATTCGGCAGTACGGAAACATGCTGCGTGTTACGGACTGCCCCAACGATCCCATTCGTAACCGAGAAGGCACCGTTACATTAAGAATGTGCTCCGGCAGCAGCGCCATTCATTCGGATATGCTGATGTGGCATCCGCAGGATACCGTGGAAAGCGTAGGGCTGCAACTAATCAGTGTACTGTACAGTGTGCCGCAAATTTCGGTGAAGTTGCAGACACTGCCCGAAAATCACAAAAAAATGCTGCAATATTTTCTCAACTTTTGGAGAGAAAACCGCGATATTCTTTTGAACGGCAAATTAACGGCTGACCATCCGGAAAGTGCGTACAGCACGGTTTGCGCAGAAAAAGACGCAAAAGCTGTTTTGACCTGTTACACGGACACAACGGTTCACTGTGCGCCTTACCGTCAAGCCGTTGTGTTTAATGCCACCGCTTCGGATACACTCATTCTCAAAGGCGCGTCTGGCAAATCCTATACGGTTCGCAACTGTATGGGAGACATGTTGGAAGCCGGCGTTTTGCAAAGCGCACTTTGTGAAATTCACGTTCCCACTGCCGGAACGGTATCGGTTGGTTCATAAATACAGCAAAAAAAATACAGAGAACGGTGTAACCGACAAGGCTGCACCGTTCTCTTTTTTGTTGCGAAACAATCATATTTAGGCCTGCATATGTCAGGCTTTTTTAAGTAATATAAGCGTCCAATATGGCTTTGACATCATACATGGTATAATACTTTTTGGATGCCTGTCCGAGCACCAATACGTATGCTTTTCCATTGGAATTGCTGACCGCATAAGAGACAAGACAGTAATTATCCTCGGTCATTCCCGTCTTTCCTGCCACCAATTTGGTCGTGCTTAAAGCAAACGCTTTTCCGTATTGGGTTTTGTATGCCGCCATACGGCTGCCGTCATGGTCGCCAAACAGCGTACTGTAAAAAGAAATCGGAAAGCTCGGCTTAAATTCTCCGGCAGAATTGTAACCCGCTGCAGTACTTTTATATACTTCCTTTCCCAAAATATCCGCAATCAAGTCGTTTTGCATGGCGTACATCATAATCACCGCCATATCCTCGGCTGTGGTATAATTGTTTTCACTTGCATACCCGATGGCGTTGTCAAAATGTGTATTTTTTAAATTCAATTCGGCGGCTTTCCCGTTCATCAAATCCACAAAAGCCTCTTCCGTTTCGCTGACGGAAAAGACAATCGGAACCACGCAGTCGGAAGCCGACTTCATTCCGATTCCGTAAAGCAAATCCCGTATGCTGTATTGGTCATCTACATCAATTCCAAAGAGTGTAGATCCCGCATAACCGTTGGCACGGGCATAATCATACATTGCCTGCGTCATGGTTATTTTTTCATCCAACCGATCGGTTGTCAAAGACTCGGTTGCCACAATCAAGGTCATCACTTTTGTCATGGACGCAGGAGAAAAAGATTGGCTCGATTGCTTGGAAGCTACAATTTTTCCGCTCCCAACTTCGACCAAAACCGCATAACCGGAATAAATATCGGAAATATTTTTTGTGCTTTCGGTTTTTGTCGGATAAGTCGGTGTAACGCCACCCGAAAAAACGGGAGCAGATGGTACATCCGGCTCGTTGGGAGCCGTTGTGATTTCATCGGACAGGGTTGTTTGGTTGCCTTTGATTGACGGCTTTTCCAATGGAGCGGCGGTCTTAAAAGTACGCCCCAGAACCGCAATCAAAAGGATGACTTCAAAGCATGCAAACAGAATCATACTCCAGCAAAAAACAGATTCCCGTCTGTTTGCTTGGATTGTTTTTTGTTTTTGGGTTTGGTTTTGCAAGACACACGTTCCCTTTCTTTAGCGGATTAAGCGGAATACCGAAAATTACCCTTGGGAAGAATAGTTGGGTGCTTCCTTGGTAATGTTGATGTCGTGCGGATGGGACTCCAAAAGTCCGGCATTGGTGATGCGAACAAATTTGCCCGTTGCCTTCAGTGTTTCAATATCGGGAGCACCGCAATATCCCATACCGGAACGCAAACCGCCCATCATCTGATAAACGGTATCGGCCACACGTCCCTTGTAAGGAACACGTCCCTCTACACCCTCCGGAACCAGTTTTTTGTTGTTCTCCTGGAAGTAACGGTCTTTCGAACCGTTTTCCATAGCGGCAATGGAGCCCATGCCGCGATAAACCTTGAAGCGTCTGCCTTGATAAAGCTCCTCTTCTCCGGGGCTTTCCTGACAGCCCGCGAGCAGGGATCCGACCATAATCACATTGGCACCTGCGGCAAGTGCTTTTACCATGTCGCCCGAATACTTGATACCGCCATCGGCAATAACGGGAATGTTGTGCTTTGCGGCTTCCTCGGCAGCATCGAAAATAGCCGTGATTTGCGGAACACCGATACCTGCAACAATACGTGTGGTACAAATAGAACCGGGACCGATTCCCACTTTTACGGCATCGGCACCTGCAAGAATCAAATCTCTTGCCGCCTCGGCGGTTGCAATATTGCCGCCGATAACCTGTGCGTGCGGGAATGCTTCTTTTACCTTTGCCATACTGCGCAAAATATTGGCGGAATGTCCGTGTGCGGAATCCATGACAAGGAAGTCAACGCCTGCATCCAACAATGCACCTGCGCGGTCAACCACATCCTTGGTCACACCGATTGCGGCACCGCAAATCAGTCTGCCCTTGGAATCTTTTGCGGAATTCGGATATTTGGTTGCCTTTTCAATGTCCTTAATGGTAATCAATCCGCGAAGGATTCCGTTTTCGTCTACAATGGGAAGCTTTTCGATACGGTGACAACGCAAAATTTCCTGCGCCTGCGCCAAATCGGTGCCAACCGGTGCAGTAATCAAATTTTCTTTGGTCATTACCTCGCTGATTTTGACATGAAAATCCACCATAAAACGCATGTCGCGGTTGGTAATGATGCCGACAAGCTTTTTATTCTCATCGCAAATCGGAACACCGGAAATACGGAATTTGTGCATCAAAGCCTCTGCCTCGTAAACATAGTTATCGGGATGCAAAAACAAAGGATTGGTAATTACCCCGTTTTCACTTCTCTTTACGCGGTCCACCTGTTCTGCCTGCTGTTCGATGCTCATGTTTTTGTGAATAACACCCGCACCGCCTTCACGCGCCATGGCAATTGCCATATCGGCTTCCGTTACGGTATCCATTGCCGCACTTAACAGCGGAATATTGAGCGTAATGCTGTTTGTCAGCTTGGTTTTCAGACAAATGTCGGCGGGAAGAACATCGCTTTTTGCAGGAATCAGCAAAACATCGTCAAACGTTAAACCTTCTTTTGCAAATTTTTCATTAAAATTCATTTTCAGTCTCCTTGTTCCGATATATTTCATTTATTATATCAAAAGACTTGTTTTTTGTCAAGAGAAAAAAGCTTATTTTTTGATTGAAAGCGAAAAAAGGAGACTGTGCGACCGAAAAATCACACAATTCTCCATAAAAAATTTGATTGTTTTTATGCGAACGGATTACACAAAAATACAACCGAAGCAATGCCGACAATCACGCCTATCCATTGCTTTTTTGTGAGTTTTTCCTTGAACAACAGCACCGCCGCAAGTGTGGTGAGCACAAGACCTCCGCCGTTGACAATCGGGAAAAAGACGGCACTGTCCATAACGCCGGAAAGATAAAGATTGAATTTGTTATTGACCGCTACGCAAACGCCGCTTGCAATCATCATACCGAGTAAAATCCACAAATACTTTTTATTGGCATGATTTTTTTCATCTGCAGGTTGACTTTCAAACCGTTTTAACAGTACAGCGAAGATTGTGCAAAGAATTGCCGATGCAACAAACGCAATGATCAGGAATGCATTCAATTCCTCGCGGTATGCGGAGCTCTGATGTACCTTTTGCATAACGCCGATACTGCCCGTTGCGGCAAAGGTTATCAGGCACAGAAAAAGCCATTTTAAATTTGCTTTTTTCTCCTCGGCATCATTCTTTGCGGCAAGCACAAAGCTTGCAAGCATCAACACAATTCCCACAATTTGCGCCCAGCCCAAATGCTCCCCAAAAAACATAACGCCAGACAGTGCGGATATCAGGGAGGAAAAAGAGATGATGACCGAGGTGTAGGACATGGGACCGACTTGCAAAGCGGCGATGTTTGCGATTCCTTGAAGGGCTGTGACCGTGCCGAACACCACCCCCAACACAACGGTAAATACGGACGGGGTACCAAAGCCTCCCCAGCACAACAGGATAACCGCGGCTGTTACACAGCCAACGGCGTTGAAAACAAATCCGCCGGATAGCCCCGTAGGTTCTTTATCAGTGTAATATTTTTTTGCAATACTCCCGCCGAGTGCCGCGGCAAGAGATAAAATCAGTGTAATCGGTATGCTCACAGCTTTTTCACCCACAACAGCTTTGATTGACGCGGTTCATCAAAGCAAAGTGTCATACTTCCGTCCGTTGTTGTTTGTTCTCCGCTATCCTCATCGGTAACGGTATAGCGGTCGGCGGCTCCTGCAAACGGCAGAGATACGCGCAACAAATCTCTTTTGCACTTTTCCTGACGGAATGCCAATACGATGCCCTCTTCTTTTTCGGGATCATAGTAGCAAATGGCGGTAAAATCGGTGTTGTCCTTTTCCTTATGCCATGGCGTTAAGGTGTAAAACTCTTTCAGCAAATACGGAGTTACCTTTTTCCACTCTCGAAGTCCGAATCGAAGCATATCAAAATTTTGCTCTGCGTCACAGACAAACTGTGAATCCACATTCAATGCCGGAAGATAGGACGCACGCCAAACGTAGGGATCGCTGACACCCGTAAAAGCGCCTTGCGACTCTTTTTCCTTGCTGTTTGCCCCGCAAAAAGGAATCCATTTGTTAAATGCGGTTGTCATGGAAAGACGGAGTGCGACATTGGTTCTATCACTGTCGCTTCGGAGAAGCGGAACGCCGCGGCGCATGGATTCCAAATCATTTCTGCCGCCGCCCGATGCGCAGGAATCCACAAAACCGCATCCTCCGTACGAGAGCGTGCACGCAATAATATCATCCCACATTTTATAGTGACCGGTAATAAACTTGGACTCGGTAATGCCGTGTCTGTTCTCCCCCTCCAGGTCGTCCAGATGCTTCCACAGGCGGGAGGCATTGCAGTTATTATCCTCGCGGTACATTTCCACTTTGTTTTCACGAAGCATTTTACAGATTCGTTCCGTTGTCCACTTCAGGCATGCGGGATCTCCGATATTGTTGGAAATGGCTCGGTCTCCATCTATACGAATTGCCCAATCTGTATTGTATCCGTAGTTCTTTGCAAGATTTTCCGGATCCGTTACCCGCTCCGGCTCAAACCAGACAAGCGTCTTCATTCCGTTCTGACGTGCAAAATCCGTAGATTCAAGAAAGCTTTTTCCCGGCCATTTAACGGGATCCAGCTCCCACGTTCCTACCGTATCCCACCAATCGTGACCTTTTACAAAAGGCTGTGCGCTGGTTCCGTCGGGGCATACATACCAGCCTGCGTCAAACCACCGAAAATCAACCTTTGCGTTTTCCGCAATCATTTTTTCAAGAGAAGGCTTCCATGTGGTATAGCGTTCCGAGATACTTCCGTCCGAATTGGGAAAGCCCGTATCATTTGCAATACAACAGGTGGAGAAAGGTGCAAGCTCGGCGCCCGTTGTGTCCGCCTTTGGCAAATTATGCGTCACAAACCAATCGCGCCAAAAGTTGGTAGCGTACTGCTCATCTCTGACCGTATAAGGAGCAAGTACAAACAGTGCGGTCCGTATTTTTTCTCCGGGCTTTAAATAAGTTTTCAGACCGTTGACCGCGGTTGCGGTATATGTGCTTACATTGCCTTTTGAAGAAAACCGTGCGTTCCAAGTTCCTGCCCAACCGATGGCGAGCATAGCGCCTTCATCCCCGTATTCCAAATTAAAATACGGGAAATTGATGTGCGTTGCCCGTCCGGAATCCGAGGAAAATTCTATCATCTGATTTTGCAAATCAATACTGTACGGATTGTATTGATTGACGTAATCCCCCAAAATGCCTTTTAGGACAGGATACTTCCCTTTAAAAGACAGTTCGGTTTTTAAATCTTCGAGTACGCCGCTGTTTTTGTCCGAGGTGTTTTGAAACCATACCGTCCATTCGGTAACGCCATGAGACAGATAATGCGTCAGAATCAACGAAACCTCAAGTGTTTGTGAAAACAGAAACGTAAAGGTTTGGGTTTCTTTTTCGTCCGACCGTACAACGTCCCGGCCGATAAGCGTAAAATGCGCCGGCGAAAAGCCCTTGTATTCCGTACCGTCATAAACAAACGAAAACGGCATATCGGACAGATTGGAAGCCAGAGCACGGTATTGCTCGGTTGCCTGAAAATTTTTGTAATTTCTTTTCATGCTTTTTCTCCTTAATACAAATTGAAATTGACAAAGAACACTTTATGTGATATAATACCATTTGATTTGTTATATTTATATGACTTTTATTTCATTTTATATGCAATTTCACTCATTTGGAGGAAAACATGTACGAACCGAAAAATTTACCGCAATTGGACGAGACAATCCGCGCGTTTTCCGGCATGCGTTTTTCTGTTGTTTACAATAACAAATACCGAAAAACAGATGATCCCGATGCCGATCCTTTGCACATTCATAGCTGTCTTGAAATTTTTCTGAATGTTTCAAGCGATGTATCCTTTCTTGTAAACCACAACAAATATTCCGTCTATGCGGGAAATGCGGTTGTATCTTGTCCGGGCGATATCCATATGGGAATTTTTCACAAAGCTTCCGTACAGGAGCATATATGCATTTGGATTGAAGCGGATTTTACCGCTCCGATATTTTCTTTTTTGCGCAAAGAAGACTTTTGTCCTTTGTTCTCCTTTGATGAGAAAACAAAGAAAGAGCTGCAGTCTCTCGCCTTCTCACTGTTGGAGACCTGCGAAAAAAAAGGCTCGGAACTTGAAAAAGTATCCTATCTGCTTCGTATTTTGACAATATTCGAAACGAAAACCTCCAACGATGCCGCACAAGCGGAAATTCCCGAAGCACTTCAAAAAATATTGGACGACATTCACGAAAATTTTGCCGAGATATGCAGCGTCAACGATATTTTGACATCCCACTATTTAAGTTCCGCCACCCTGACACGTTGGTTTCGAAAGCACCTCCATTCATCTCCAAGAGAATACCTCGAATCGGTAAGACTTTCCAATGCGGCGGTTCTTCTTTTAAACGGTTATTCCGTAACCGAAGCGTGTATGCGCTCCGGATTTTCGGATTGTTCTCATTTTATCGTCCTGTTTAAAAAGAAATTCGGAGAAACGCCGTTGAAATATAAGAAAAAAGCAAATATAAATTCTTTTTACACATAAATCGTTTCGATGTTTCTCAAAAATGACAAATATCCACCCGCTGTATGGGTGGATATTTTGGCTTTTGGTATTTTGTTCAGCATTTTTGAAAGGTTACCGTTTGCTCTTTCATGGAAATTTTTTCGACCGTCCTGCCGTATTCCGCCAGCTCTTTTTTGCAACGCAGGAAGGAATGGTCAAGGGGAACACCGGCGATACCGGCGATTTCGTCAAAGGTCAGCGTGACTGTATCCTCGTTGCGGTTCTTTATATAGTCCCAAAGTTTTTCATATTTGCTCATAGGATTATCTTCTTTTATAGACCACGATTTCCGGATTGGCGTTGTTCTCCCCATATTCGCATACCAGCAGGAAGCTTTCCCGTGCGATGACGCCGAAGCAAGTTTTGCCGCTGTCGTCAAACAGATTTTTGACCTGCGCACCGAGATATACCTCGTCATCCTTTAAAAATTTTACCTTCCCACCGGGAACGGGATATTCCAGATTGACAAAATTGCCGACCAACGGATACAGTTCCGTAACAGGTTCCATTCCGTCAACATGCAATGCATTGATTTCGTCCATGATTTCTTTTTTAAACGCCTGATAATTTTCCATGCCGCCGATCAGTATGTATTTTGCCACATAACATTGTTTTCCGAACGGACAGCCGTTTGTTTTTGCACAACCGAGGCAGGATTCCTTTGATGGACAGACGGCGCAGTTTGCGCCACAGAGAGATTCTTTCATTTTATTTCAGCTCCTTTATAAAAATTCATCCGGTTTTTGCACAGCACAGCCTTTCTGTGCGTAATATTCCAGCATTTCCGGCAATTTCTTTTTGTCATGTGATGTCATTTTGCAGGTCAATTATGACCAAGGCTTTCTTGCGCATTGTTTTTCTTTCCTTTCCATAACATCATCATGGCCGTAAAGTCCTGTGTCAGCATTCCGGATATTTCTTCTTGCGTAAAATTGCACATTCCCGTGGCGCACAGCGTGGCGATACCGTAGGTGTGAATCCACGAATGTTCAAACAGTGCTTTTGCGTCATCGGCTGACAGACTGTAATCTCTTTGAATCGTATTCAAACATTCATCGGCAACGCTGCCGAGATGTACGTAAATATCGGCAAAAGATTGCACATTGCCGTTTTGCGACATGAATAAAAGCCGGTAAAGCTGCGGTTCGTCCTTGGCGAATAAAATCATCTGCATACCGACCTGCTTGAAAATCGGCATGTCCGCCCCGGTTTTGTGGGCATAAGACTCAAACCGCGTCATGGCGGCAGCTTTGACAGCGTCTTGCACTTCCTGCATGGAATTGAACACGGTGAAAATCGGCGTGGCAGAGGTATTCAGTGCACAGCCCAGTGATTTGGCAGTCAAAAAATCGACTCCCCTCTGCGATACAATGTCCAATGCGGCGGCAACAATTTCTTCTTTTGTAAATTTCGGTTTTGGCGGCACCGT
>CAYYCU010000018.1:12245-16191 GCA_964470415.1 uncultured Ruminococcus sp. | reverse complement strand
AATGCTTTCCGGCTCGCCTGTCGGCTTTTCCATATCATAAATGAGAAATTCTTCAAAATTACAGGTAACGATCCAGCGCGGACGTTGCGAATACGGCAACGCGGCGGAATACCGTTGCGCCTGCTGGAACGGATTGAGCAGCGTGCCGTCCGATTGGCGAATGGGACTGCGCAAATTCAGTCCTTTCTTTTTTTGCTCAATCAACACATGCGTGGAAGGAATATGCCCGTCGATAAAGCTGGTATGGTCAAGCTTTACGCGCTCTTCAAACAGTATGAATTTTTCCGGCTCGGCAACACCGAGAATATCGCGGACAAGGGCAAGCCAAAAGGATTGGCTGTCGCTTTTTTCATCGCCTCGCTCACGCCAATACTCCGCAAATGCCCGCGCCGCTCTTTTTTTGTCTGCATCCGTCATACTTTTGTTCTCCCTCGTCCGATTTTCGGCAAAAATCTTTTGCACATCCGAGTATTATACATCAATGTCCTTCATGTAGCGGTTTCCGTTTTCGGTAATAAACTGTTTTCTGGCGGGCAGATTGTCGCCGAGCAACGTGTCAAAAATCGACTCGGTGGCCGCCGCGTCCGCCGGAGAAACCGAAATCAGACGCCTGGTTTCGGGGTTCATGGTTGTCCGCCACATCATTTCGGGTTCGTTTTCGCCCAATCCCTTGGAACGTTGCAACGTGTATTTTTTGTTGCCCAGCTTTTTTAAAATTTCCGCTTTTTCAAATTCATTGTATGCAAACAGCGTCTCGTCTTTCGTGGTAATTTCAAAAAGCGGAGATTCGGCAATAAACACCTTGTGCTCCTTGAGAAGCGTTGGCAAAAGGCGGTAAAAAAGCGTTAAAAGCAGAGTGCGAATTTGAAAGCCGTCCTCGTCCGCATCGGTACAAATAATAATTTTGGACCAACGGAGATTATTCAGGTCAAATGCGCTTAAATCCGATTTCTTTTTGTTGTGAATCTCCACGCCGCAACCGATGACCTTTAAAAGGTCGGTGATAATATCGCTTTTAAAAATTTTATCGTAGTCGCTTTTTAAGCAGTTCAGCGTTTTACCGCGAACGGGAATGATTGCCTGATACTCGGCGGCGCGTCCCAGCTTACAGGAGGTCAGCGCCGAATCGCCCTCCACGATATAGAGCTCTGCCACGTTGGGATCCTTGGAGCGGCAGTTTACAAACTTTTCCACACGGTTTGCCGCGTCAATGGAGCCTGCCAGCTTCTTTTTTACATCTACCCGTGCGCGCTCCGCGCTCTCACGGCTGTGTTTGTTGATTAAAACCTGATTGCCGAACAGCTCGGCGGCCTTGGGATTTTCAATAAAATAAATTTCCAATTGACGGCGCAAAAAATCGTTCAGCGCATCGCAAATGAAGGTGTTGGTAATTGCTTTTTTGGTTTGATTTTCATAAGACGTCATGGTAGAAAAGCTGTTGATAACCAGCACCAAGCAGTCCGAAACATCGTTAAACGTAATCTTGCTTTCATTTTTTGCATATCGGTTGTTGGCTTTGAGGTACTTATCCAAAGCATACGTAAAAGCCAAACGAACCGCACGGTCCGGCGAACCGCCATGCTCCAAAAAGCTGGAATTGTGATAATATTCCAACATATTTACGGTGTTGGAAACGCAAAAAGAGATGTCCGCCTTCAGCTTGTATTCCGGCTTGTCCTCGCGGTCGCGTCCCTGCGTTTCCAAATGCCAACCGACGGGAGCCGTCAGCGCGCCTTCTCCCACCGTTTCCCCAATATAATCGGAAATTCCGTTTTGATAAACAAAGCGATCTTCAAAAAAGCTGCCGTCCTCCTGCTCTATCAGCAAAACGAAAGCAATTCCCGCATTCACCACCGATTGGCGGCGCAAAACATCCGCAAAAAATTCGTGCGGAATGTTAATGTCGGTAAAAACGTCAAGGTCCGGGCGCCAATGCACCACCGTGCCGGTGCGCTTTTCTTTTGGGGAAAGCGGACGTTCCTCCAGCTCGCCGTCCACCTCGCCTTTTCGAAATTGAATTCTGTGCTCGGTGGTTCCGTCATAAGACCGTACAACCATAAACTCCGAGCTGCACTGCGTAGCGCACGCGCCCAATCCGTTCAGTCCGAGAGAATACTCATATGCGGAACCATCGCTGTTGTTGTCGTATTTTCCGCCCGCATACAGCTCGCAGTAAATCAAATCCCAGTTCCAGCGTGCTTCGGCCTCATTCCACCCCAGCGGAACGCCGCGGCCGTGGTCATCCACCTCAATGCTTTTATCCTGAAAAACCGTAACCCGAATTTCATCGCCATGTCCTTCGCGTGCCTCATCTACCGCATTGGAAAGAATTTCAAAAAAGGAATGCTCGCATCCCTCCAATCCGTCCGATCCGAAAATAACCGCCGGACGCTTACGAACACGGTCGGCACCTTTCAGCGCCTTAATGCTTTGATTATCATATGACTGTTTGATATTATTTTTTGTTGCCATTCCGTTGTGATATCCTTTCTGAAAAATCAAGCCTCTCTCGCATGGCCCGATGCAAAATTGCGCATGCGGCAACAACAAACGGCAAAAACGCCGTACTTGTTGATTTTTGGGTGATACTTTTGCCGACAGTCTCACTTTTTATCTATTCTTTTTTATTATAACAGAAAAATGTCGATTTGAAAAGGGGAAAACGCCTGTTTTTTTCAAAAAAGCATGTTTTTTCTGCTTTTTCTATTGCAAGTTTTAAAAAAATGGAATATAATATATATAGATAAAAATCTCTAAACCGGGAGAACAAAAATTGAACGCAGAACAATGGCTACAAAAGTTGCAAGGCGCAACCGTTGCGGTGGTGGGATTGGGCATTTCCAATCTTCCGCTCATTGATTTTTTACTCTTACATCACGTCAAGGTTTGCGCACGCGACAAAAAAAGCCGTTCCGCCCTTGGAGACACCGCAGACCGTCTGGAAGCACGCGGCGTCTCCCTGATATTGGGAGACGGCTATTTGGACAATTTGAATGAAGCCGTTGTTTTTCGCTCCCCCGGTCTGCGTCCGGATCTTCCGGAATTTCGCCGTGCCGTGCAAAACGGAGCCGTTCTCACCTCCGAAACGGAGCTGTTTTTGGATTTGACGCCGGCTACCGTCATTGGCATTACGGGAAGCGACGGCAAAACCACAACCACAACCGTTACCGGACTGTTGTTGCAAGAATTTTGCAACAGCCGCGGAAAGGGACATGTATATGTAGGCGGAAACATCGGAACCCCGCTGCTCCCCCTTGCGGAAAAAATGTCATCGGATGATTTTGCGGTCATAGAGCTTTCCAGCTTCCAACTGCAATCCATGAAAAAATCGCCGCAAAGAGCCGCAATTACCAATATTTCCCCCAATCACTTGGATTGGCATACCGATATGGCAGAATATATCCGTGCAAAAGCCAACATTTTTTGTCATCCGCAAAACACACTGTTGGTAACAAACGCGGATTGCGATGCCGCCAAAGCCCTTGCAAGCAATCGCCACGGCACCGTAACATGGTTTTCTTCCTCCCGTTCCGCACCGCAAGATTTTGACGGAATACGCAAGCCAGGAGACCGTGTCTTATACGTCAAAAACCGACAGATTACCAAATGGGACGGTGAATGTGAAACCGCGCTTTTGCCGATTGACAGCATTTTGCTGCCCGGCAAACATAATTTGGAAAACTATATGACCGCCATTGCACTGACAGACGGACTTGTAAGCGCGGAACACATTGCCGCCGTTGCCCAATCGTTTGGCGGCGTGCCGCACCGATTGGAGCGGATACGGACGGTAAACGACGTGACCTATTACAACAGCTCCATTGATTCCAGTCCCTCCCGCACCGCGGCGGCACTCTCTGCGCTGTCCGAAAAACCGATTGTCATTTGCGGCGGTTACGATAAAAAAATTCCGTTTGCACCGCTGGCGGAAGCACTTGCCGAAAAA
>CAYYCU010000018.1:7313-12145 GCA_964470415.1 uncultured Ruminococcus sp. | reverse complement strand
TTTGTCGGCGCTCCCATTACGCTGGGCTACCAACGCTTCAACCTGAATTTGGTAGACGGCAAAGACCGTGAGCTGAATGTGCTTTTCCGTTACTTTAAGCAAGGTTACGGAAAATCCATTGGTCTGCGCGTTTTGTACAGCCTTCTTTCCTTTGCCGCAAGCATACCCATGCTTCTCGGTTGCGGATTTGTTGTTTTTGCATTGCTGCAAGCCGATCCCGCCGCACCGGACCATTCGGCATATATCCTGCTCTTAACACTTGCCGTATTGGTATGGTTTGTGCTTGCAATTGTCAGTTGCATCCTGCAAATTCTTGTTCAATACCGCTATGTTTTTTCCTTTATGATTCTTGCGGAATACCCGGAAATCGGTGCCGTTGATGCGCTCCGCAATTCGGCAAACCTCATGAAAGGCAATAAATGGCGGTTCTTCTGCTTGCAGTTCAGCTTTATCGGCTGGTACCTGCTGTTTGCTCTGGTAACCTGTTGTACCTGCGGCTTGGGCGTATTGACAATCTTTTTGCTGATGCCGTATGAACAGGCGGCTTATGCGGCATTTTATGATGATATTGCAAACCGCAGAGCAGCCAAAGAAGCGGAATTTCCCAGTCTGGATCCCAACGATTACAATTCCAATCAAACAAATTAATTGAAAAAGAAAAGAAAGAACAAATCTCATGATATTTTCCGAAAAGATTGAACGGTTGGCAAAAGAAGCCGAAACGGCTTTACAGGCTCAGTTTGCACATATTGAAGAAGTGGCGTTTCAAAACACGCAAAAAGTAATGGACGCCTTTCGGGAACACCGCGTTTCGGAGGGAATGTTCCAATCCACCAGCGGATACGGATACGATGACCGCGGGAGAGACACATTGGATGCCGTTTGGGCAGATGTTATGGGTGCGGAAGCCGCCATCGTTCGGCACAGCATTGTAAGCGGAACCCATGCGCTTTCCATCGGACTGTTTGGCATTCTGCGTCCGGGAGACGTTATGTACTCGGTGGCGGGAAAGCCATATGACACCCTGGAAGAAGTCATCGGACTTTCCGGCACGCGCGGAAACGGATCCTTGCTGGACTTTGGCGTTTCTTATGAGCAAACCGATTTGACGGCAACCGGTACATTTGATTTTGAAGCCATTGAAAAAAAGTTAACCGCGCTCGGCAAAAAGGTGAAAATGGTATTTGTGCAACGCTCAAAAGGCTATCTCAATCGCCGCACAATCAGTGTTGGAGAAATCGGAGAATTGGTGCGCTTTGTCAAATCAATTCACCCCGAAATTTATGTGGTTGTGGACAATTGCTACGGCGAATTTGTGGAAACGGTTGAACCTTGTACGGTGGGAGCGGATTTGATTATCGGATCGCTCATCAAAAATCCGGGCGGCGGAATGGCAGAAACGGGCGGATATTTGGCCGGTACCAAACGCGTCGTGGAGCTTGCAAGCTACCGCTTGACATCGGTTGGAATCGGTGCCGAGGTCGGCGCCACCATGGGACAAAACAAATTGATGTACAAAGGTCTTTTCTACGCCCCGCATACCACTGCACAGGCACTGAAAACCGCATGTCTTGCCGCCTACGTCTTTGAAAAGCTCGGATATGACGTGGAGCCCCGTTGGAATGAAGAACGTCACGACATCATTCAAACCGTCATTACCGGCAGTGCCGAGGGGCTTTGCGCTTTTTGCCGCGGCATTCAGGCAGGCTCGCCGGTAGATGCATATGTCACACCGGAACCGTGGGTTATGCCGGGATACAGCGATCGGGTGATTATGGCGGCAGGTGCTTTTACGCAAGGCAGTTCGATTGAACTTTCCGCAGACGGACCGTTGCGCCCGCCCTATACCGCTTATTTTCAGGGCGGTTTAACTTATGAAAGCGGAAAAATCGGCATTCTGTCCGCCGCACAAAGCATGACGGAACAAGTTTGATTCTGTATCAAAACAAGATAGAAAAAGAGCCGCAACCGCCCGCCATGTGCGAGAAGTTGCGGCTCTTTCGGCCTTTATAAGAGATATGCCGGCAAGCCTTCCTTCGGCGCTCTGTTTAATCGACCAACCGCTCACCGAGAATATTGCGGTATTTTTGATAAAAGCTTTCAAAATATCCGCCATCCAATGCTTCTCGGATTTTGCGCGTGAGATTGTTATAAAAATACAAATTGTGTACTACGGCAAGATGCATGCCCACCGCTTCTTTTGCTTTTAACAGATGCCGAACGTAGGAGCGGCTGTAATGTCGGCAGGCGGGGCAACCGCAATCCTCGTCAAACGGACGGGGATCTCTTGCATACTTTTCATTCATCAAATTGATTTTGCCGTGCCATGTAAACAAATTGCCGTGACGCGCGTTGCGGCTCGGCATGACGCAGTCAAAAAAGTCTACACCGAGGTGAACCGCCTCCAAAATATTGCACGGCGTTCCTACGCCCATTAAGTAACGCGGCTTGTCGGCAGGCATGTGCGGCTCCACCGCGTCAATAATACGGTACATCTCCTCTGTCGGTTCGCCTACCGCCAAACCGCCAATGGCATAGCCCTCGCACGGTACCTCGCGAATCATTTGCATGTGCCGCACGCGCAAATCTTCATACGTGCCGCCTTGGTTAATGCCAAACAGCATTTGCGAACGGTTAATGGTATCGGGCAAAGAATTGAGGCGATCCATTTCGGCACGGCAACGCACAAGCCAACGGTAAGTCCGTTCCATGCTGTCCTTACAATACGGATAGGTTGCGGGATTTTCCACGCACTCGTCAAATGCCATGGCAATGGTAGAAGCAAGATGCGACTGAATTTGCATGCTTTCTTCCGGTCCCATAAAAATACGCTTTCCGTCAATATGGGAAGCAAACCGAACGCCTTCCTCGGTAATTTTGCGAAGTTGGGAAAGCGAAAATACCTGAAATCCCCCGCTGTCCGTTAAAATGGGGCGGTCCCAATTCATAAATTTGTGTAAGCCGCCCATATCGTAAACCAAGCCGTCACCCGGCCGCAAATGCAAATGATAGGTATTGGAAAGCTCCACTTGGCAGTCAATTTCACGCAGTTCCATTGTGTTGACGCCGCCTTTGATTGCGGCGCAGGTTCCTACGTTCATAAACACGGGCGTTTGAATATCACCGTGAACCGTATGCAAAACACCCCGTCTCGCACGCCCCTCCTGTACAAAAATTTCAAAATGCTTTGACATCATTCAAAGTCCTTTCTCGGTAGCAAGAATACAGCTTGCTCCTTTTTTATAATCTACGTTTTTTCAATACCGGAAAAACTAAAATCCGGTACGGTCAAACTGCTTATCCAAAGTATGATGCGACAGCTCCAGCGCCACAGGTCTGCCGTGCGGACAAAAGGTTATATCCGGAATTTGCATCAATTTGTCAACAATCCATTGAATGTGCTCATCTGTATAGATACGCCCTGCCTTGATTGCCGCCTTACATGCCGCCTGATAGAGGGCTTTTTCAAAAACAATGTCGCGCGTCAACCGAACACTCCCCGTTGCATTGAGAATGCGTGCCGCCATGCTTTCCAGCATATCGGCAACGGCACCGGAATCCACGCCCTGCGGAATGGCATCTGCCGACACCGTGTTTCGCGCATAGCGCAAAGAAAATCCGATTTTTTCCAATTCGCCGTTGTATTCCTTTAATGCCTCTACCTCGGCGCCGGTCAACATCACGTCTATCGGCAACATCAAAAGCTGGGAAACGGTCTCCACTGCCTTTAAACCTGCCTTCAACTGTTCAAACAGGATTCTTTCATGCGCGGCGTGCTTATCAATCAATAACATTTTATCGTTGGTTTCCACAATCACATAGGAATGAAAAACTTCTCCGACAATACGGTAATCCGTTCTTCCTTCGACTGTTTTTTGCGGTTCCTCTGCCTCACGCTTTTCCGCCGAAAAACCATCCTGCCGCTGTACCGACTCCACAGGCGGTTGCGGTATACGGTTTTGCTCCGCTGCAAGGGTTTCGGGCAACCGAGAAGCCACTTCTTGAAACGGCAACGCATTTTCTGTACCGATTTGCGCATTGGAATTTTCATGCAAAACCGATTCTGTCTCCTCTTGAACGGCTTTTTGCAATACGGGCATCGCCGCCTTTTTTTCGCTCATAGGTGCCGTTTTATTTTCCGAAGCCGCCGGCGTACGGGAGGCTTCCGGTATGTCACGGAAAGCCGGCACGGTGCCAGAACGCGGCATCGTATCGGATGCACGAACAGACGCCGAACCGGTGCCGTATGCATTGCGATACGCCTCGGCAGTCATGCGCGCCTGCGGTTGCGGCTGGGTATGACCTGCCAAATCGTAAGAAAGCTGACGTCCGCGGAGCGATTCCCGCTTCCCATCGTAAACGGGAACTTGAGCGTCCGAAACACGGCCGGCAAACGCCGAGCGCTTGCCGCGCGTTCCGAAATTCAACTCCACGGCAGGCCGCGTTACATTGTTTTCCAACGCCGTCCGTACCGTATAATAAATTGCCTCAAAAACAGGTTTTTCGTTGGAAAACTTAACCTCCAGCTTGGCAGGATGAACATTTACGTCAACACGTGCCGGGTTAATACGGAGGAACAGCACACAAACCGGAAATTTTTCGGGCGGCATATAAGAGGTATATGCCTGTTCCAATGCGGCCATTGCCGTTTTGCTTTTGACATACCGTCCGTTGATAAAGAAATTTTGATGATTGCGGTTTGCCTTAAAATTATCGCTCCTGCCAATCAATCCGCTGATGTGAATGCCATCGTTTTCGCTTTCCACTTCAATCAACCGAGTTGCAAATTCCTTGCCGAAAACCGCATAAACGGTATTTTGCAAATTGCCGTC
>CAYYCU010000018.1:4893-7213 GCA_964470415.1 uncultured Ruminococcus sp. | reverse complement strand
CCGTATGCGGCTGCCGCCGTTTTGGAAATAATGCGCAAATCGGAAACCGAAGCAATTGCGGCAAGTGCTTCGCCGCGAAAGCCGAGCGTTAAAATTCCGTTTAAATCCTCCGCGGTTTTGATTTTGCTGGTCGCATGCCTGCGGATTGCCGTGGAGACATCCTCCGCCTCCATACCGCATCCGTTATCGGTCACGCGCATAAATGTCACGCCGCCGTTCTGAATTTCCACCGTAATACGGTCGGCTCCCGCATCAATGGCATTTTCCATCAATTCCTTGATGACCGATGCCGGACGGTCTACTACCTCGCCCGCGGCAATCAAATTGGCAACCGCAAACGGCAGAACATTGATTTTTCCCATTGGCGCAACTCCTTTCTATCATTTTAAGCAAAGACTTTAAAAAATTATTGCAACCGTTTTTTCAAATCAAATAAAAACGACATACATTCAAACGGCGACAAGGTATTCAAATCCACCGCTTTCAATTCGGCAATTACCTGATCGTTGATGCAATCTTCAAAGGAAATCAGGCTGTCATCCTTTTCGGCATACTTTTTCTTTTTTCCGATACCGCCTTCCACACTGTCGGTAATGGCTTTGGAAGCGGTCTCCACCGATGCCAAAATTTCCCTTGCACGCTTAATCACTTCATTGGGCAGTCCCGCCAGCTTTGCCACTTCAATCCCGTAGCTGTCATCGGTAGAACCGCGGACAATTTTGCGCAAAAAGGTGATGCTGTCACCGCGTTTTTTTGCGGCAATATTATAGTTTACCACACCATCGAAATCATCCTCCATGGATGTCAGCTCATGGTAATGCGTTGCAAACAATGTTTTGGCGCCGATTTTGCGGCTGTTGGTGTACTCTACAATGGCACGCGCAATGCTCATACCGTCAAAGGTAGAAGTTCCCCGTCCGACTTCATCATAAATAATCAAGCTCCGCCGCGTGGCATTTTTAAGAATATAAGAAACCTCATTCATTTCCAACATGAAAGTCGACTGCCCGGAAGCCAAATCATCCGATGCACCCACGCGGGTAAACACCTTGTCCACCATGCCAATCCGCGCTTCGGTGGCAGGAACAAACGAACCGATTTGTGCCATTACCGTAATCAGTGCAACCTGACGCATATAGGTAGATTTTCCTGCCATATTGGGACCTGTTATCAACATCAGCCGATTCTTGTCGGTATCCAATTTTACATCATTCGGAACAAAATAGGTGTCTTTTACAAATTGCTCCACTACGGGATGCCTGCCGTCCTTAATTTCAATGACATCGCTTTCGTCCACTTCCGGACGGATGTATTTATTCTGGCCCGCAACCGTTGCAAGCGATAAATACACATCAATTTCCGCCAATAGCGCCGCCGTTTTTTGAATGCGTGCGCTTTGCTCCGAGACATAGTTGCGAACCTCTTGAAACAGCTCATACTCCAATGCACAGATTTTATCCTCTGCACCGAGAATCGTCCCTTCCAAATCTTTCAGCTCTTGCGTAATATAACGCTCACAGCCGGACAGCGTCTGCTTTCGAATATATCGCTCCGGAACCTGATCAATGAGAGACTTTGTGACCTCTATGTAATACCCAAAAACCTTATTGTAATTGACCTTCAGCGTTTTAATTCCCGTTGCGGCGCGTTCTTCCTCTGCCAGCTTGTCAAGCCACCCTTTTCCATCGGACATCACCGAACGCAAATAATCGACATCCTTGTTATAACCATCGGCAATGATACCGCCCTCTCGCAAAGAAAAGGGGGCATCCTCGCGAATTGCGGACGTAATGGTCTTGCAAACATCGGTCAGCGGATCCAGTTTTTCGCAAATGGAACGAAGTTCCTCGCATTGACAGCGCGAAAGCAGGGTGCGCACTTCGGGAATGACCGCGGCCGTGTTGCTGACCGCGCGCAAATCTTTTCCGTTTGCACTGCCGTAAACGATACGCGTGATGAGACGCTCCAAATCCAAAACATGGGAAAGCGCATCGGAAAGCTCCTCGCGGAGCATAAAATCATTGCAAAATTCCTCCACAGCCCCCTGCCGCTTAACAATTGCCGAAACCGAACGCAACGGATGCTCCACCCACTTACGCAACATGCGGGCACCGGGCGCCGTTTTGGTTTTGTCCAATACCCAAAGAAGAGAGCCTTTTTTCTCTTTGGTGCGCATGGATTCAATCAATTCCAGATTGCGGCGGCTGTTTAAATCCATTTCCAAATACTGTCCGTCGGAATAAACATTTAACTCTTTGATGTAGGAAATATCGCTTTTTTCGGTATCAATCAGATAAGAAAGTACCGCTCCCACCGCCAT
>CAYYCU010000018.1:2325-4793 GCA_964470415.1 uncultured Ruminococcus sp. | reverse complement strand
TTGCCGTCAAAGGTGGTTGCATACACCTGTGCCGTGGAAATATCGGCAAAACAAACGCCGTACTCAAATTCTCCCATATAAAGCGCGCAAAGATAGTTGTTTTTTTGCTCGGAAAGAAGATTGGTTTCAATCAGAGTACCGGGCGTAATGACACGGACGACCTCTCGGCGAACCAAGCCCTTTGCCTGCGCGGGATCTTCGGTCTGCTCGCAAATGGCAACTTTATAACCCTTTTCAATCAACCTGCCGATATATCCCTCCGAAGAATGGAACGGAACACCGCACATCGGCGCACGCTCTTCCTCTCCGCAGTCCCTGCCCGTTAAGGTCAGTTCCAGCTCTCGTGAGGCAATAATGGCATCGTCAAAAAACATCTCGTAAAAATCTCCGAGACGGTAGAACAACAAATAATCCTTGTATTGCTCCTTGACCTGAAAATATTGCTCCATCATCGGTGTCATGGCAGATTCTCCTTTTTATAAATCAAAAATGGACGTACACGCTATGCCGCTTTGGCAGAGATTGGATTGTATCCGCTCAATGGCATCCGCCGCAGGTACTGCAATCGTGCGTACAGCCTCCGGGATTTTCGCCCGTAATCTGCGTCATAATTGTTTGGTTGACACGGTTCATCAAATCATTCACCTCGGCCTGCACGCGATTGAGCTCCGCAAAAGCGGGGTGCTCGGAAATTTGCTTATACAGCTCATCAATTCTTTTTTGAATGGCCTCGATAAAATGCAAATCACGTTCCGGCTTTGCAATTTCGCGTTGCATCGCTTTTTGCTGAACATCGTATTCCAACATGTACTTTTGCAATTGGCTGTCCTCTTCATAAGCCTTTTTGGCAGCCTCCAACGCAATCAGTCGGCTGTCGTCTTTTAATTTTTTGCCGAGCTCTGCGGCAAGTTCAAAAATTTCCATTGCAAATTCCTTTTCTTATTTTACCAAGGGCATGCTTTGCCTCGGCTTTATTTTTTACCGTATTTTTACAACGCACGGCGTAGGGTTTTCGCCACCGCAAATATCACACTTTTCTCCCGTAAAGCGCAAAGGCATCGGCGCGCTCTACCGTAAAATCAATAAAACATCCCTTGTCGCTCGGCTCTCCTTCAAAAAACGCAATTTTATTTCCGTCCGTGCGTCCTGCATAAAGAGCGGAATTGGTTTTGCTGATTCCGTCACATAAAACGCGTAAAACCTTGCCGACAAGCGGTTGATTTTTCTCTTTGGCAATTTCATTTTGCAAAGCCAACAGACGCTCAAAGCGCGCGTGCTTGACTTCCTGCGGTACCTGCTCCATTTCCGCGGCCGGCGTTCCTTTTCGCGGCGAATAGATAAAGGAATAAAGCATATCAAATTCAACACGCCGAAGCATGGAAAGCGTAGCTTCAAAATCCGCGTCCGTTTCACCGGGAAAGCCCACAATAATATCCGATGTAATGGTGATGTCCGGAATTTTTTCCCGCATGTAATCCACAGTCTGCAAATATTTTTCGGTATCGTAATGCCGATTCATGGCATGCAAAATCGCATCACTGCCGGATTGCATCGGCAAATGAAACTGATGTGCAATATGCGCCGATGATGCCATGACGTCAATCAATTTGCGGCCGGCATCTTTCGGATGGCTTGTCATAAAACGTAGAACATAGTCGCCCTCCAGCTTGTCCAGTTCCGCAAGCAAATCGGCAAAATCGTAAGCATATCCGCTGTCCTTACCGTAAGAGTTGACGTTCTGCCCAAGCAAGGTAATATCTTTGTAGCCGTCCCGAACCAGTCCCGCGACTTCTTTTACAATTTCGGTCATTTCACGGCTTCGCTCGCGCCCCCGAACATACGGCACAATGCAGTATGAGCAAAAATTATTGCATCCGTACATGATAGAAACCCAAGCACGGTAACGGCTTTCACGGCGAATGGGAAGCCCCTCCGCAACCAAATACGCGCTTTCCTCCGGGCAAAACAGGCGCTTGCCTTTTTTCAACTTTTCGCAAAGAAGTTGCGGAAAGCGATGCAAAGAGGCGGTCCCGAATACAAAATCCACATACGGATAACAGCGTTTGATTTCGTTTTTGCGATGCTCCTGCGTTACCATGCATCCGCAAACACCAATCACAAGCGCCGGATTTTTGACCTTGAGATGCTTATACTGTCCCACAATGGAAAGTGCCTTTTTTTCTGCATGTTCGCGGATTGCGCAGGTATTTACCATGATCAAATCCGCTTGCTCCGGCGCATCGGTCATTTCGTAGCCCATTGCCTCGGCAAGACCGGCAATTTTTTCGCTGTCCGCCTCATTTTGCTGACAGCCGAAAGTCAAAACAAAGGCACGGCGAGGCGTTCCGTTTGCGGCAAGATATTGCGCATTGTCTGCACGCATGCGTGCAATATATGCCTCTTGCGCCATGACTTCGGCAGGCGGTAATATATTTTTTTCTTTCATCCAGCTATCCTTTCGACTGCCG
>CAYYCU010000018.1:0-2225 GCA_964470415.1 uncultured Ruminococcus sp. | reverse complement strand
ATATCCGGTACACCCGGATAATTTTCCACTTTGCGGGATTGAATAATCTGTCCGCCATATGCGCTGCCCTCTGTTACAAGCACCTTTTTTCCAGCGCGCGCCGCGTAAATCGCCGCCGTCATCCCGGCGGGGCCTGCACCGATAACAATTATGTCATAAATTTCCAAATTTCTTCTCCGTTCTGTTTTTTCATCATCTTTTTTAGCATGTATCGTTTTTTTGATTTTATACAATATGAGGAGACACTTTTGCAGCACCTCCCCATACGCAAGCATTTTATTTTAACATTCCGCGAAGCAGTTCCGTTGCGATTTCCAGAGCCTCAGAAATTTTGGAAGCATCGCGACCGCCCGCCATTGCATTATCGGGACGACCGCCGCCCTTTCCGCCTGTTACAGCCGCAACAGCGCCTACCAATTTGCCGGCGTGTACACCGTTGGAAACCGCATTCTTTCCGGCAACGGCAAGAAAATTCAATTTGCCGTCAAAATCAATTGCAAAAACCGCAACCGTGTCATCGTAACGCGCCTTAATTTCATCGGCAAGACTGCGTGCCGCATCGGCTTGCATGCCTTCCAATTTTGCCGTAACCAACCGAACCGACTCAACCGTTTGCGCGCTTTGCATAATCGTATCCAGCTTGGAAGCCGCAATTTTTGCATTTAAAGCTTCGATTTCTTTTTTCATTGCGGAAATTTCGGTCTGCATTTGCGCCGCACGTTTGGTAATATCGGAAATTTTTTGTACCTTGAGTTCCTTGGCGGCATCTTCAAGAATTTCCTCATTCTCTTGAATATATTTCATAACACCGAGTCCCGTAATGCCTTCGATACGGCGTACGCCGGCAGATACGGAAGCCTCGGAGGTAATCTTGAACAATCCGATTTTTGCGGTATTGTCCACATGCGTACCGCCACAAAGCTCGGTGGAGAATTTTCCCATTTTCACCATGCGGACAACCGCACCATATTTTTCGCCAAAGAGCGCCATGGCGCCGTTCTTTTTTGCCGTTTCGATATCGGTTTCCACCGTAGTTACGGGATTGCCAACCAAAATATGTGCATTCACAAGCGCCTCCACCTTGGCAAGCTCATCATCGGTTAATGCGGCAAAATGCGTAAAATCAAAACGGACATGGCAGTCGTCTACATAGGAACCCGCCTGTTCCACATGGTTGCCGAGCACCGTGCGGAGCGCCGCCTGCAACAGGTGGCACGCAGAGTGATTGCGCATAATGGCAATGCGTCTCATATGATCCACTTCGGCGCGAACCTTATCGCCAACCTTTACATCACCGTTTACCAATGTGCAGAGATGGAGGTAAACACCGTCTGTTTTCTTGGTGTCGGATACCATAATCATGGTATCGCTGTCATAAATCGTTCCCGTATCGCCGACTTGACCGCCGCCTTCTCCGTAAAAAGGCGTCTTATCCAAAACCAACGTGCAACTACCTTCGTTGACGCGCTCCACCGATTCCTCGTCCACAAAAATCGCCAATACGGTTGCATCCTCAACTGCGGTCGTATCATATCCCGTAAACACGGTTTTGGAAAGTCCGGCAATCAAGCTTTTGGAAGCATTGGACCACCCGCTGATGTTTGCGCGCGCATTTCTTGCACGCTCTTTTTGTTGTTTCATCAAAAGATTGAATTTTTCTTCATCAATACCGAGGTGTTGCTCCTCCAAAATTTCACGCGTCAAGTCAATCGGGAAACCGAAGGTATCGTAAAGCTTAAAAACTTCCTCTCCGGAAATGGTATCCACACCGTTGGTCAGAGAACGGCGGATAAGATTGGAAAGAATGGAAAGTCCGGCGTCAATGGTAGCATCAAAGCGCTCCTCTTCCATTGCGATAACCTTTAAAATATATTCTTTCTTTTCCGCAAGCTCCGGATAGGCTCTGTCGGATTCTCCAATGGCGACTTCTCCAAGCTCCGGTAAGAAGGAACGGTTGATGCCGAGGAGCTTACCGTGACGGCACGCGCGGCGCAAAATGCGGCGCAAAACATAGCCGCGGCCTTCGTTGGAGGGAATTACACCGTCCGAAATCATAAAAGTTGCGGAACGGATATGGTCTGTAATTACACGAATGGAAATATCGTTGTTCTTATCTTTTCCGTATTCTTTGCCCGCAATGGCACAGACGCTGTCAATAATCTTGTGGATTGAATCTACCTCAAACATGTTGTCCACACCCTGCATAACACACGCAAGACGCTCCA
>CAYYCU010000017.1:9260-16346 GCA_964470415.1 uncultured Ruminococcus sp. | reverse complement strand
GCCTTTTCGCCGACACTGCTGGTATCGCTTTATCATCGCAACGAGGACATTTTTAAGCTTCCGCTCTTGATTCGCGAAAAATTCCCCGCTTACACACACTTTTACTTGCGCCGGCTTGCCGGCATTCCCGCGTGGGACCTGAATCTGTTTTGCAGAAAAGAATAAAAAGCTCTCGCAACCGACAAATAAAGCCGATAAAACCGACAGGCATGAAAAAACGACCGCTCAAATGCGGCCGCTTTTCCAGGCACTGCTTTACCGATAAAAATCGTGATTTCCAATGCGAAACTCATACGTGCGGTTTTTTACAATCCAGTTGTTGGTTGCAATTCTCGGATTGAGAAAGAACAGCGCCGTATCGGAAAGCGAATACCCCTCCAAGCAAATCTTTGCGGCAATGACCGCGCTGTTGCTCGGTGTACGGTAGATGGTTCCGAGCGCAACCGGAGAGAATTGCGTGCCGTACTTTCGATCAAAAATCACGCCGTAAACGGTGTTGGGATACGATTTGCTTTTTACGCGATTCAACACCACGTTGCCAACGGCAATCTGTCCCAAAAAAGGCTCTCCGCCGGCTTCCGCGTAAATAATGCGGGAAAGCCAATAAACTTCATCTTCGTTGTAATCGGCAAATTCCACCGCACGCGTCTCCCCATTGGCCTGCAGTTCCACGCAACGTTTGTCGGCGTTCCAATTCACATCCAACGCCAATGCTCTGGCAAGCGGACGAATCGGAACATGCAGATGACCGTTTAAATTCAGCACGTTCCCTACCGTATAGTAACAGTGCCCGTTGGCGGTCAAATACACGGCATTGCTTTGCACCGTTAAGGTCAAATCTTCGGTCTTTACGGTTGCCGTAGAGGTCTTTCCGTTCCAAGTAATCTTGCAATCGGTAAAATGCTCGCAAAATTTTCTCAACGGAACATATGTAACCGAGCCGATAATCACGCATTCTCCGCTCAAAATTTCGGCATCTTCAAAATACACCTGCGTTGGAACGGTTCCGGCGGGATATACAATTTCCGAAGCCGAGGCGCCAACGAAGCTTCCGCTAATAAGCAGAACTGCGAAAAGTGCCGTCAAAAGCAGACGCATGAAGCCTCCCCTATGTACATATTTGCTTTTTTTCATCTTTTTCTCCTTTCTGTCGGTCTCCGATGCGGGCATCGGGGTGTCCCGTATCCATATTGTAACAGAAAAGACAGATGAATACAACCCACAATTCTATCCAATACAGGAAGAGATTAGAAACATCTCCAACCGCTTCCCGCTACCGTTGCTTTTTGTAATTTGCTGTTTAAAAAAATGAAACAGCCAAAAAGAAAGGCTTTTTATGAAACATTATACACACTTAATTTGGGATTTTAACGGAACGCTTTTGAATGATGTGGACGCCTGCATTCGCTGTGCAAACAGTCTGCTTGCGGCACACGGTCTTCCGCTTCTTCGCTCCAAAGCAGAATATTGCAAAAAATTCGGATTTCCGATTATCGACTATTACCGGCGGCTCGGCTTTGACTTTGAAGCATTGAAATATGCGGACCTCGCCGTAGAATGGGTGGCATATTACCAAAAGGAAAGCCAAACTTCTCGCCTTTACGGGGATGTGCCCACCGTACTCCGTTCCGTGCAACGTCACGGCGTCCGTCAGTGGATTCTGTCCGCAACCGAATTGCGTATGTTGGAAGATCAGGTTGCGGCGCTCGGCATTCGCAATTACTTTGACGGATTGCTGGGCCTGGACACCATTGAAGCGCACAGCAAGGCAGAGCTCGGCATGCAGTGGAAACAAGCGCACCCGGACGCTTCCGTTTTGTTTGTCGGCGACACGGACCACGATGTCCAAACAGCGCAAAAAATGGGAGGAGATTGCATATTGGTTGCACGCGGCCACCAATCGCGTGAGCACCTGGAATCCTGCGGTGCGCTGTTTGTAGCCAATACGCTTTTGGAAGTCTTGGATTTTTTGGAAAAAAACAAATAAAAAATAATAAACAGATTTTGAAACGAATCCATAAAAAACGCAGTGCATCGCGTTCGCTTTGCATTGCGTTTTTCATGATATGTTTGCTTTTGAAGGCCGTTTCTTGACAAATCAGCTCTTGTCTGTCAAGCGGTTTTACCTGCGGCGCGCACGGCGGCGCAATCTTTTGCCGTATCGCTGAATTTCGCTTTCCAGCTCGGCTTTTCGCGCATCATCCGTTTGGTCGCTCTCCAATTCGGCATACAGAGAAGTGAGGTACAGTTCCCCGTGAGAAACGACCGCGGCTTTGGAAGGAACCGCCCAACGGTCAAGATGATAAGCACGAAAGACAAAATGATCCGGCACCACCAAAATTTCCAATGCATCACAGCCGGAAAAAGCCGCATATTCCACCGCCAAACGGCGATTTGGAAGCATGACGGTTTGCAATGCCGTGCAATCGGCAAATGCATTGTCTTGAATCCGTGTCAGCGCGGACGGCAAGCTAATCTCCCGCAAAGCCTCACATTCCGCAAAGGAACGCGTGCCCAACAGCTCCAGCTTTTGCGAAAGGAGAACCGACTGCAATGACAGGCAACGGTAAAACGCCCTGTCGTGAATGGCGGTTACGCTGTCCGGAAGTTCAACGGTCTCCAATGCAAAACAGTTTTGGAAGGTCTCGTCTTGAACGGAGGTCAACTCTGCCTGTATTTCCACATGACGCAATGAAGTGCAACAGGAAAACGCCTGTTTGCCTACTTCCGTAACGGATTTTGGAAGAACCGCTTCTTCCAGCCGACTGCAACCCAAAAAAGCAGACATGGCAATTCTGGTAACATGCGGAGGAATGACCGCCGCACGTAGGCTTTTGCATCCGCAAAATGCACTGATACCGATATAGGTAACGCTGTCCGGAAAATCAATTTCTTCCAGTGCTTCACATTCCGAGAATGCATAGTCTCCCACAAATTTTACCTGCGGCGGAATCCGAAACGACCGCAAAGCGCGGCATTCGGCAAATACACCGCTTCCAAGATAGGTAACACTGTCGGGAAATACTACTTCCGTCAATGCATTGCAGCCGCCAAAGGCGTATCTTCCAACCATTTTTAAACACGGCGGAACCGTTAAACGCTTTAACGCTTTGCAATTGAAAAAAGTCGCTCTGCCAAGAACGGTCAGCTGCTCCGGCAAGGAAACTTCCTCCAAGGCTTCGCAATCGTAAAAAGCAAAAGCGCCGAGTTTTTCCAATCCCATCGGCAAATCAACGGTAGACAGTGTCTTGCAACCGCGAAATGCGCCTGCTCCAATATGAACCACGGTACGCGGCAAAAGCAACGTTACCAACGACTGACATCCGCGAAACGCATCATCGCGAATCATGCGCAGTCCGGACGGAAACGTAATGGTCTTTAAATTGATGCAATCGCGAAATGCATTGGCGCGGATGACGGAAACGTGCCTCCCAAGCTTCACCTTTGTCAGCTTGTGATTACCGCGAAATGCACCCTCTGCAATTCCCGTTACAAAATCGGGAATCTCAATTTCGCTCTTTTTTCCATAGTACCGTATCAACTCACCGTTGCGAATTTCGCTGTTTTGCAACGAATCCGGCGTCGCCTTTGTCTTGGCATCGGCAACACGCTCCTCCTTTTGCAAATCCTTGTCCATGTTCGGTTCCTTTCTAACAATCGAAAAAATGCTCTGAAGGACTGCCCCGCCGTTGGCTTTCGGCAGCCAACGGCAGACAGTCCGAAAAAGTGAAAATAAAATTATTCTTCCGTCTTGGAAGCGGGCGCTTCCGGCGCCGGCGCCTGTGCTTGGGTGCCTGCCAATTTACCGCCTACCATTCCCGAAAGAAGTGCAGCAAGATCAATTCCGGTGGATTCTTTCATGCCCTCCATAATCTGGTTGGCACTGCTCATCACGTCTTTGACAACCTTGGTGGAATTGCCGTCTCCGTACATCACAATCTTATCGGTTTGCGCCAAAGGAGCTGCGGCATTTTTCACCACTTCGGGCAACGCATTCAAATACATTTCCAAAACCGATGCCTCGCCCATCTTTTTTTGCGCCTCGGCTTTTTTCTCAATCGCTTCGGCTTCGGCAAGACCTTTTGCACGGATACCGGCTGCCTCTTGCTCCATCATATAACGGAACGCCTCGGCTTCCGCCTTTTTGGCTTCCGCCGCCTGAATGGCACGGTATTTTTCGGCTTCCGCCTCTTTTTGCTGTTTAATCAGCTCGGCTTCGGCTTCCCGCTCCATTTGATATTTCAATGCATCTGCTTTTTTGCGGATTTCGGCATCCAGTTGACGCTCTTTCAGCGCAATTTCCTTTTCGGCAAGCTCGGCTTCCTTCTCCTTGCGGGCAATGTCGGCGTTTGCACGGGTAACCTCAATGGTTTTACGCTGGCTTTCCTGCTGAATGGAATATGCCGCATCCGCCTCCGCACGCTTGGTTTCGGATTTGACCTTCATATCCGCCTGTTGAACCGCCAAAGCGGCGTTTTGCTCGGCAATCTTTTTTTCGGCCTCTACTCGAACGGCGTTTGCCTCCTGCTGTGCATTTGCCGAGGCAATGGAAATATCTCTCTGTGCGTTTGCTTTTGCAATTTGCGCGTTTTTGCGAATCTGCTCCACATTGTCAATACCCATATTTTCAATGGTTCCGGCACCGTCCTTAAAATTCTGAATATTGAAGTTTACAACCTCGATACCCAGCTTTTCCATGTCGGGGACCACGTTCTCGGTAATCTTTTTTGCAACGCCCTGACGGTCCTGCACCATTTCCTTCAATCCTACCGAACCCACAATCTCACGCATATTGCCCTCCAAAACCTGTGTAACAAGTGTTACAAGCTCGTTTTGGCGCAAATTGAGCAAAGATTCGGACGCACGTTGCAACAAAATCGGATCGGAAGAAATTTTAATGTTGGCAACACCGTCTACCGTTACATTGATAAATTCGTTGGTCGGCACGGCTTCGCTGGTTTTTACATCCACCTGCATCACGCGCAGGGAGAGCTTATCGACACGTTCAAAGAACAGAACGCGCCAGCCTGCTTTACCGATTAAAATTCGTTTTTTTCCAAGTCCCGAAATGATGTAAGCCGTATCCGGCGGTGCTTTCAGATAACCGCCCACGCCAAACAGCAATATCAAGCCTACTACAACGGCGACAATGCCAAGTATCAGATCCATAAACAAGAACCTCCTCAAATTATAAAATGATGTTTTCGATACCAGCGCTGTATCTTGACTATATTATATCATGCAGTCATTTGATTGTCAATACCTTTTGCGAAAATGTTTTCAATAAATTTCTTCATGCGGTCGCACGAACGCATTAGGAAGTTCGGTTAAGATTCCATACCCATTTGATTCATCAAGCGCTTGTTAAACTCCGCCGCCGTATTATAGCCCATTTTCTTTTGGCGGTTATTCATCGCCGCAATTTCCAAAATAATGGCAAGATTTCGGCCGGGGCGCACGGGGACGGTAATGGAAGGCACTTCAATTCCCAAAATGTTGAGTTTTTCCTCATCCATGCCCATACGGTCATACATTTTGCCCTCTACCCAATTTTCCAGCTGAATGACAAGATCAATGCGCTCGGTCTCTTTTACGGCGCCGATACCGAACAAACGGCGCACATCCACAATGCCGATTCCGCGCAATTCAATATAGTGGCGAATAATTTCCGGCGCCGAACCAACCAGCGTTTTATCCGATACGCGTTTGATTTCCACGGCATCGTCCGCAATGAGGCGGTGACCGCGCTTAACCAATTCAATGGCAGTCTCGCTTTTTCCGATTCCGCTGTCGCCCAAAAGAAGCAGACCTTCGCCGTAGACTTCCACAAGTCCTCCGTGACGCGTAATGCGAGGTGCCAGATAAGTATTGAGCGTTGCGATAAGAGACGCCATAATCGGACTGGTTTTTACGGAAGTGCGAAGAACCGGAACCTGCCGTTGCTTTGCGCGTTCAATCACCACCTCGTCCACCGGCAGTCCCGTGGTATAAAGAATGGCTACCGGCTTGGCGTCCACAAACTTTTGCAGCATCAACCGCTTGGTACTCGGCTCCAATGATTGCAAATAGCGCGTTTCCGCCTTTCCAATCAATTCAATTCGGTCCTCTTCAAAAATCTCATAAAATCCTGCCAACGCCAGCCCCGGACGGTTGACTTCCGGCGTTACAACCTGAATTTCATCAAAATTATCCGGCTTTACAATGATTTCAAAATGAAAATCCTCCGCAATTTTGGAGAGCGGCACTCTATATTGTTCTTTCATCATTCTCACTTCCTTTCCCGCAGGTTTTAAAAACCTGCTTTTATTATTTTATCATAAAAGTTGCGCAATGAAAATACCTTTTTTAAAATTTTGTCAGCTTTTTTCAACATATTCATAAAAAAGACACATGTATCCTGTATAATGAAAAAGTAAAATTCATAAAAGGAGATTTTTTCATGCGAAAAATAAAAAAAGCGATTCTTTTGGCGGTCTGTTTTTCCATGTTGCTGTCGCTTTCCGCCTGCGGCTCGCAAAACAAAAAAGCAATCGGAACCTGCGCCGGCTACGATGTGTTATACGAGGAGCTTCGCTATGTAACGCTGACCTATAAAGACATGTTTGCGGCAACATACGGCGAAACCATTTGGGATACGCCCGAAAGCGCCGAGCAGTACCGTGCCGAATTGGAGGAGACGGTTTGGCGCATGATGCTGAACAATTACGCCGTGCTTGCCGCCTGCAACCTTTACGGCGGAAGAACTGCCGAGGATATGAACAGCGATGCCATTCAAGATGCCGTGGATGAGCAAATGGAAGAAGCCATTGAAGCTTACGGCGGAAAATCGGCTTTTAAAAAGCAATTGAAGGCCTTTCATATGACCGAAAATTTCATGCGCTTTTGCTTGAGTGTGGCGCAGATGGAAAATGAGCTGTACTACGATTTAACCACCAATCTCGGCTTAATCAACAATGATCTCGACAAATTTATGGATTGGCTCGATGAAGGAAACTGCGTGTATGTTCAACACATCTGCATTCGAAACGATGCGGGAGACGACAAGGAAGCCAACCGCGCCACCGCCGAATCTATTCGCCAACAGCT
>CAYYCU010000017.1:2051-9160 GCA_964470415.1 uncultured Ruminococcus sp. | reverse complement strand
CTGTTTTCCTCTTGGCAGTGGGCAAAGGTGGAAGATTACGTAAACGGCTGCAAAGCAAATTTAAAAATCGAACTCAACGAATTCGGAAAATCCATTGACCTTTTGGAAATCAAATAAAAAGGAGCTCTGAAAATGTTTGGTCTGCATTCCCACCGTCACAGGACGCATACATGGCGCATTCACCCACTTGCCATTGTGGGGCTTTGTTTGGTTGCCGCCGTTCTGCTCACCTTGCTTGTCGGCAACTTATTGAAAATTCGGTTGGATGACGAGACCTACAAAAAACTGACCTCCGGAAGCGAAGAGGAACAGCCGAGTGTACCGCAAACCAATGCAAAGGTTCGACAAATCAAAGCCTCTTCCTATCTGCTCGGCGATGACATCGAAAAAGCCATCGGAAAAGCCGCCGTTTCCGTTGCAATCAACCGTCCGAACGGAACGCTTGCCTATACATCGGATGTTTCCGCACTGCTCGGATGTCCGCGGAACGAAGAGCTCACGCTTGCGGATTCCGTTGGCACGCTTTCGGCTTACGTTCCGTATATCAGCGGTGTGTTTTATCCGCAGGCATTTTCCCAACCCTCAACCGACACCGTATATGCCGCTGCCGCACAGGAGACGGCGCTTTTGCGGGAATTCTTTTATGCCGGCGGCTCCGAAATTTTACTGTGCAATCTCCCCTTGGATGCGGAACATACGGATACCGTCATTCTATATCTGAAAACAGTCAAAGCCGCACTTCCCGATACCGCCGTAGGCGTTGCGATTCCGTTTGCAATTGCTTCCGATGCGGGAGCTTGGGAAATTTTGGCAACCGTCTCAAACTACTGTGATTTTTTGGCGGTCGATTTAACAGACCAAACCGTTACGGATGCCGAGCCGAATGACACCGGCATCTCCCCCGCGGCACAAAAACTGCTTTCCGATTGCCAATACTTTTTGTCCGAATACAATATGCGCATCTTGTTATCCGATGCACAAACCGAGATCCTCACGGTCTTGGAGCTGAAGCTCTGTCAAAATTATCAAATAATTCCCGCTTTTACAGCGGAAGAATAAGTCCGGCATTGCAGGCATATGTGAATATAAAAAAGGAACATCGGAAAACAGGCGATGTTCCAAAAGGCAAAAGGGGCTGTCTCAAATGCGAAAATAAGAGCGTTTGAGACAGTCCCTTTGGTATTCATCGTAAATCCGTTTGATTTCCTGCTTTCGGTTGCGCAACGGTTGCTTTACGGCGCCTCGTGCCACCGTATTTCGCTTTTTATCTTCCGCCGCGGTGTCCACCGCCTCCGCCATGCGAAGAACCGCCTCCGCCGCCCGGATTGGATTCAATGATGCGCTTGGTAACAAACGAGCCCTTAAAAACATCGTTTTGCTCGGTAAGCTCCAATTTTGCAAAGCGGTTTAAAGGATAGTCCACCGACTTCATTTTCATACTGTACTTCACCTTTACACCGGCGCAAACACCAATGCCAATCAACGCGGAAATGATAAATGTAATGGGAACAATCACCCAATACGAAACGCCGACACGCCCGCGGTAAGCTTTTGCGGAAAGTTGCAGGAATGCGCAGGCGCCGTCTTCCAAGTGACCGGCTTTGATGTTGTCAAACACGCTGTCATCATCCAAAATATAATCAACTTCTTTTTGACCGATGCGGCTGTATGCATCCCCGTATGTGTACATATCGTAATAGTAAGTACCGTTGTCCAATGTCAGAATCAAAAGCACAATATTCGAACGGGCGGAAAGTCCGTAATCGGATAAAAACGCTTCTCCCGTATATTGAAATTGATAACCGTATGACACGGTATTTTGCGGTGTTCGATAGGTTGCAATGTAAAAATCGCAATCACAGGTCTCCCGCGCACTGCGCGCGGTTTTTTCAATGTTCTCGATTGCTTGCGGTGTCAACAACGCCGCATCATCAAATACCGTTTGGTCCGAATCGGCTGCACCCATGCACGGCAGGCAAAAAAGCGTACTCAAAAGAAGCAAGCAGCCAATCAAAAGCAACATTCTTTTTTTCAAAATAACATCCCTCCGATCCACGACAAAAATGCCGTAAGAGGGACCGCAATAGAAGCGAACAAAAGTCCGAGCTTGGGGAAACTGACGGGCAACTCTCCGTAGACCTTTCCCGTGTACCCGTTCATGGCATAGTTATAGGTGCGGTCGCGGCGGTCGCGGTAAGTCAAAATCCAAATCGGCATCAGCGCATATTCCCAATGGCTTTTTTGTACATTTACATTCGTTTCCTGTACCGCCACGGTTTGGTATCCTTTTACCGTCTCGCGCAAAAGCTGCTCGGCATACCCCTGCATTCTGCCGCGAACCTCATCGGTCAGCGCCGCACGCTCCACATCCCGTTTTTTTGCAAGAAAGCCCGAAAGATACGGCATGGAAAAATCTTGCAAGGCCTCGGACGGATAGGGCAAAATACCCTCCAGCATTTTTTTGTCCGCTTGGGAAAAAGCCGAGGTGGTAATGTCCTCAAAATGAATATTGCCGCGGCAATGAATTTGAAAATTGGAAGTCTCGGTATATTCAACCCGTCCCGCGCGCCAAACGCGCGTGCGGGTAGCATGCGCATTCATGGTACCTACGGTGTCGGCATCCGTTACCCAAAACGGATAATAAACACCTTGAATTTTTTCAACTTGAGAAGCCGCAAAGAAAGAGCGCGGAACAAACCACTTGCGTTTTGCAAACTCCAAAAACTTTTTTTCGGCGGCTTCTTTATCATATTGAAACGGAATGATTCGTTGCGGCCGCATCTGTCCGGAAAGTCTGCCCACCGCGACCACGGGATTGTGACAGTAATAGCAAATATCCGCCACCGTATGATCATCGGCAACGACACGAGCGCCGCAGTTGGCACACTCATATTCGTTCATGTGCTCATTATACTCGCGCTCGGCAGCCTCCTTTTCCCGTAAATCCTCGGCAGGATTCGCCGCTTTTGCTTCTTGCTCGGTAAATTCGGAAAGGCAAAATTCACAGCAAAACTTTTGCTTTTCGGCATCAAACGCCAATCCCGCCCCGCAATTGGGGCATTGGTATGTAAGTGTTGTTGTTTCCATAAGTATCATTCCTTATTGCTGTAAAGTCGTTTTTTTGAAAAAAGTCTTTTGCCGACCGGCCTTTTTATTTTCTTTTTGTTCCGCATTCGGAGCAAAACTTGGAATCCGCGGCGTTTTGTGCGCCGCATTCGGTACAAAACCACTTGTTATCGGCAGGCTTGGGTGCACCGCATTCGGAACAGAACTTGCCGCTGTTGACATGACCGCAGGTGCAGGTCCAACCGCCGGGAGCCTCCGGCTTTTTTGCGCCGCATTCCGAACAGAACTTGCCGGTGTTGGTCGCACCGCAGGCACACTGCCACCCGGCGCTCTCCGCAGGGGTTGCCGTTTTTCTTTCGGCCTCCCGTTGCGCCTGCTGTTGTTGCATTTGTGCCGCATTGGTTGCGGATGCCGATGCCATAAAGCCGCCGGCCGCCCCCATTCCGACACCCATGCCCATAAACGCCTGTGCCGAACCGCCGGAATTGCTGCCTGCTTTTTCCATTCCGCGCGCAATGGCGCCCTGAATGTATCCTTCCCGCACGGCAGCATCTCCGAGCATTGCACCTTGATTGCGCATATTAATCAGCTTTTTCGATTCCTCATCGTAGCTAACGCTTGCAATTCCGACCGAAACGATTTCAAATCCGCGCAAATTCTTCCAATCTTCGTCCAGCTCGGTTGCCATGTAGCGCGAAAGCTCTCTCGTTTTGGAAACGACCTGGGAAATACGGATATTGTCTACCGACATTCTGTTGATTGCCGCTTGAAGTGCTTCCAAAAACTCGGAAAGATATTGCTCGTTAATATCCTTAATATCCACATGCGTTGCACTTCTCGGAATGGCTTCGGCAAAAAATTTAATCGGATCCGTTACCTTAATGGAATACGTACCGTGCGCACGCAAGAACAGCTCGCTGTTATAGAAATTGTCAAAATAGTTCACCGGCGAAGGGGTGCCGAATTTAATTCCCTTGATTTCCTGCAAATTGATGTAAAAGACCTGTTGCTTTTGCGAGGGAGTGCCGCCGTAGCGCACACGTCCAAAAGCTTCTTTTAAAGTGTCGCCGAACTGTCCGTTAAACAGAGACGGCGCGGAGGAATGCTCCACCTTGTAATATCCTTCTTCGGCAGTATAGTCCACAATTTTACCGCCGTCCACCAGCATCATAAACTGGTTGGGATAAACGTGAATAACAGAACCGTTTGAAACAATGTCCTCCGTTCCCTTTTTGTTGGCATTGCGCTTATCCTTTGCGCGCACCTTAACACCTTTTACAAATACGGTCGTATCCGACATTTCATCGGCTTCGATAACCTCTTGCCATTGGTCTGCCAAAGAGCCGCCAACGGCTCCGATAAAAGCTTTTATAATACCCATATTCATCTCCGTTCTGCCGCCAACGCATCGGCCTTAATCCAAATAAGAACCAACAGGTTCGCGGCGATTTTTTTATTTTTCAATTTTTTAAAAAAAGCAGAACGAACCGCACGCAAATTGCGGCGGTCCGTCTTCTTCAATCAATTGCGACTGTTTAAACCCCGCCGAGCCGTGTAATCGGGAAATTAGAACCCTGTTATTTCAGGGCGGTGTCCTCATCGCGGCTTTACTGCTCCCAGCGTCCGTCATGCGGTCGAGACAAGTCAATCGATGCGCATACGGGAGGTCTGCAAACCACCGCCGAATCAGACTCCTTTGATCTTTTGTGGGCCTATATCACCGATTATCACGCACTAAGCAGGAAAAAATTTTTACTGACCATCGTAATCAATCTCCTCGGAAAACATATCGTCAAAACGGTCTGCCACATCATCAAATTCATCATCATCGTCTACCGTTACCAACGTATCTTCTCCGTTTTCGTCCTTTTCCACGCGCAAAATCACATATTCGCAAAAGCCGTCATCGGCTTCCTGCGCTTTGTCTGCCGCGTCTGCCGGAATCATTGCAAAATAAAGATTCCCATTATACTCGGTTGTTCCAATCAGCTCAAACTCAATTTCATTGCCTTCTTCATCGGTCAATGTAAAAAACTCGCGTTCCGTATGATTCTGTTCCATATCGCTATCCTTTTTCTCTTTTTTCTGTATTATTATTTTACACGAAATCCGATAAATTGTCAAGAACTTTTTTGCAAATGGCGACAAAAATCATTTTGAAAAATCAAGCAGCTCGGAAAGAACGGTATTGCTGACCGAAAAGCCTTGCGGCGTAAACGCATACCCCTCCTCGGTACGGCAAACAAACCCGCCCTTGAGATAGGCTTCCAAGCGAGTTCCGAACCGCTCTTGAAAAGAGACACCAAACCGTTCGAAAAAATCCTTTCGGGAAACGCCGCGGCAAAGCCGCATGCGCAGCATTACATATTCGTTCATGCGGCAATCGTGCGACGGAACTTCCCACTCTGTCCGAATATCCCTACCTTCAATATATGCGTCCAACAGGCGAGAATTGCCAAAACGCGCACCGCCGAAATCGGAATATGCCGCCGGTCCGAAGCCGAGGTATTCCTCGCAGTTCCAATATTTGAGATTATGACGCGAAGCATATCCCGCGCGTGCAAAGTTGCTGATTTCATACTGCTTGTATCCAAGAGATTCCAAAAGTGCAATGCCCTCAAAATACATACTGCGCACCGTCTCCTCCTCCGGAAGCGGCAACCGTGCGCGCTCCTGCAAGCGAAAAAAAGGTGTTCCTTCCTCAACGGAAAGCGTATATGCCGAAACATGTTCGGGGCGCAGGGCACAGAGTGCCGCAAGACTCTGCAAATAACTTTCTAAACTTTGCTCCGGAATTCCCATCATCAAATCGCCGCTGATGTTCTCAAAGCCGGCAGCGCGCGCTTCGCCAAACGTTTTTTGAAAATCGGCAAAGCCGTGCAACCGTCCCAAAGCACGCAGCTCATTTGCATGTATGCTTTGCAAGCCGATGCTCAAGCGATTAAAACCGCCGTGCCGAAGTGCCGCAAACGACTCGGCATTTCCGGTTGCCGGATTGCATTCCGCCGTAATTTCCGCATCCTCCGCTACATGATAGCGGCAAACAATTTGCTCCAAAATGCGCAAAAGCAGCCGTGCCGGAAGCAGCATCGGCGTTCCGCCCCCAAAATATATGGTGTCCACCGAATGCGCGTTACAATTCGCAGACTGCCGTTCCAAATCTTGACAAACAGCTTGTACGTATGCTTCCACCGTGGAAGCGTCTTGATTGGGAAACGAACAAAAATCACAGTAAAGGCATTTACTGCGACAAAAAGGAATGTGAATGTAGAGGCCAAGAGACTTTCTTTCTTTTTTGGGTTGAGATAAAGTTTTCGTTTTTTCCAAGATACCGCGCTCCTTATTTTGAAACCGTTGACAAGCAAAGAAGATTGTTTGTCCGTGTGCATAAAAGCCAAAACCGCTTTTCCCGTAACCGTATGGCGCAAGGAATCGTTTTTTGCCGTACAAGTTTTCCGCAATTATTATACTACATCGGTGCTTTTTCGTCAACTCTTTTCCCGAAAACGCCAAAAAAGCCGATAAAATCTGTCAATCTTCTCTTGCCAATTTTTTAAAAGTATGATATACTGGTGATAACAGCAATCCGAAAAGAAAGGATATGGGTTCAAAATGAAATTGATTCACTGTGCCGACCTGCATCTCGACTCTCCTTTGGAAACCAATCTTTCCGCCGAGCAAGCGCGCGAACGCAAAAATGAAATTTTATCCACCTTTGCAAAATTGGTACGTTTGGCAAGTGCCGGCGGTGTATCGGCAATTTTGATTGCAGGCGACCTGTTTGACAGCAACCACATCTCAAAAAAGACCGAAAAATATGTTTTGGATCTCATACGGACGCATCCGGAGCTTTACTTTTTTTACCTATCCGGCAACCATGACCGCGGAAACGCACTGCACCAAGCAGAAGACAAGCCCGAAAATCTTTGTCTGTTTGAGGACGGCTGGCGCTCTTATGCGTTTGGAGAAGTAACCGTTACGGGAAGCGAAAAGCCGGATCCCGACACGCTTCGGCTGAATCCCAATCACCTCAATATTGTTTT
>CAYYCU010000017.1:0-1951 GCA_964470415.1 uncultured Ruminococcus sp. | reverse complement strand
GAGTGCGATATTACCGATTTTTCCTCTCAATTGGATTTGGAAAACAAAGTATTGGACGCAGTCCGCGAAATTCCCTCCTCCGATTTGGTTAAGGTTGTGTTAAAGGGACAAGTTCCGGCAGACATGCAAAAAGACCTTTCGCATCTCAACACCGTGCTTTCCGAGCGTTTCTATTTTGCAAAAATAAGCGACCAAAGCCGCCTTTTGATTCATCCGCAAAGCTACTGCAATGACATTTCGCTGAAAGGAGAATTTGTTCGCCGCGTTATGGCGTCCAAGCTCTCGGAAGAAGAAAAAGAGCGTATCATTGCCTGCGGCTTTGGCGCATTGGCAGGTGAGGAGGTGGAACTGTGAAGTTACTGAACTTACACATTGAAAATTTCGGAAAACTGCATTGCTTTGACCTTTCTCCCAATTCCGGCCTCAATGTGTTGTATCAAAAAAACGGCTGGGGGAAAAGCACGCTGGCGGTCTTTATCAAAGCCATGCTTTACGGTCTGCCTGCCAGCACAAAACGTTCCTTGGACGAAAACGAACGCAAAAAATATACGCCTTGGCAGGGCGGCGCATTTGGCGGCAGTTTGGATTTTGAAACCGAAAAAGGAACCTTCCGTGCGGAACGTTTTTTCGGTGCCAAAGAATCCGCCGACAGCTTTGCGCTCTTCGATTTGAAAACACACACGCCCTCCTCGGTTTATTCCGCCGCGCTCGGAGAGGAGTTGTTCGGCATTGATGCAGACGGTTTTGAACGAAGCACCTATCTTTCCCAGCGTATTTACACCTTTGGCAAAGAGAACAGCAGTATTTCCGCAAAGCTCGGAAATCTTTTGGACGATGTGGGAGACATCGGAAGCTTTGGTGTTGCCATGGAAGCATTGGAAAAGCGCCGCCGTTACTACATTTTGACAGGCAACCGCGGAGCCATTGCGGAAATGGAGCAAGCCCGCATGGAAAAGCAGGGCGAACGGGAACGTTGCATGCGGGTGCGCGAAGCCATGGAGGCGCAAGAAGAAGAGCTTGCCTCCTGTACCTTGCAAATACAGGCTTTGCAAAAGAACATTACCGAAATCCGAGCGCAACAGAAAAAAGCAAGTCTTGCAAGAGAACGCATGGCTTTGCTGGAACATAAAAACAGCCTCTTGGCGGAGCTTGCCGAATCGGAGCGCCAAAAAAAGCAAAACGACCTGTTTTTTAACGGCGCGGTTCCGACCGCGGAGGAACTGGAAGAAGCGCGCAGCCTTTATCGGGAAATCCGAAACACACGCGTTCGTTTGGATACGCTTTGCGAAGTTTCGCCAAACGCAAAAACGCTTGCAAGACTGCAAAAACAATATTCCGAAGCAGACTGTTCCCCGGAAAACCTGAACAACCTGGAAAAAGATGCGCGCGCCCTGCAACAGTTGCAAATTCAAAGCAATACCCTGAAAACGCTCAACGGCCGCGTAGCGCTCTCCGGGCGCTTTCCGAACGGTGTGCCCTCCGTTTCACAGCTGGAACAGGCACGGGAACAGCTGGAACAGGCAGACCGCCTGCAACGGGAACTTCAAGCGGCGCCGTCTGCCGCAAAAAAGGCATTTCCCATGCTCCCCGTCTCTGTTGCTTCGATACTGTCGGGCATTCTTTTGGCAATCTTCTCACGCATCCCCACGCTCTCTGCAATTCTTTCCGCGGTATTTGCTATTGTCGGCGGTGTGCTTGCCGCCGGCGGCGTTGCGTTGCTTTGTACGGCACTGTTCAAAAAAGCAAAAGCAAAGCAGGAAGCGCAAAAATACACCTTGCAAAAGCAAGAATGGGAAAGCCAAAGAAAGCAGGCGTTGCAAAGCGTATTGCGTTTGTTGGCCACATACGAAATGCCGAGCGATCAAAATCTCGCTCATGCGCTGACCGAGCTTTCCGCTCTGGCTGCCCAATACCGCGAAAGCGAACAAAGCCGTGCCCACATTGCGGAAGA
>CAYYCU010000016.1:14891-17940 GCA_964470415.1 uncultured Ruminococcus sp. | reverse complement strand
TTCCACAGAATGGGATGATCGGGGCTTTGCCGACGCGCTTCGATTTGGCGAAGTCCTACGCCTGCGTCCGCCGCGGCATTGTGCAGCATTTGCTTAAAATAGGTTTCGGTCATAAAATGCGAGCAAGAGCAGGTGGCAAGATACCCCCCGCGCGGCAACAGCTTCATTGCTTTCAGATTGATTTCTTTGTAGCCTTTGATTGCGTTTTTTAATGTGTCGCGGCTTTTTGTAAATGCGGGCGGATCCAGTATAATAAAATCATAGTTGCCGGCTTTTTGTTCCGACATGGCGGTCAGCAAATCAAAAACATCGGCGCAAACAAAATCCATGCGGCTTTCCAAGCCGTTGCGCTTGGCGTTTTCTTTGGCGAGCGACAGGGCGTCTGCGGAAACATCGACTGCCGTTACGTGTTCGGCACCGGCGGCTGCCGCATTCAAGGCAAAGGAACCGGTGTGGGTAAAGCAATCCAAAACACGGCGCCCCTCCGCAATTTTACGAATTGCGGCACGGTTGTATTTTTGGTCCAGGAAAAAGCCTGTTTTTTGCCCGTTTATGTAATCCACCTCATAACGGATTCCGTTTTCGCAAATTTCGGTTTTCCCGTTTGTTTCGCAAAGGAGCCCTTCCGCTTTCCAAAACGCGCAATATTGCTCCATATTTTCCAATTTGCGAATGGCGGCATCGTTTCGTTCGTACAGCACATCAATTTGCTGGCCGCATTCTTGCCGTAAAATTTGAATTAACAGGCGGTACAGGGTGCTTTTAACGCGCTCAATGCCCAGCGAAAGCACCTGCGCAACAAGCACATTGCCGAATCGGTCAACGGTCAGCCCCGGAAACGCATCCGCTTCCCCGAAGATCAGGCGGCAGCAGGAAAAATCTTCGCTTCCCATAACCGAACGCCGATATTGAACGGCCCAGCGAAGCTTGCGCTCCCAAAAGGCATCGTCAAATCGGTCATTGGCGTTTTTGGAAACGATTCGGATGCGAATTTTGGAGGATTCATTGTAAAAACCGGTTCCGAGATAGCGCTCTTTTTGCGAAAAAACGTCTACAATACCGCCGCTTTCCGGCGTTTCGGAACACGCAAGCACCTCGTCCGCGTATACCCAAACATGTCCGCCGCGCAACAGCTTTTCGGCTTTTTCCGTAACCGTAATTTTGGGGAAGTTTCTTGTCATAATATATCCTTTCTTTGCATTTTGCAATCCATACAAATGCCCGTAACCGTATCATTATAGCACACTGCAACAGAGCAAGTCCGTGTTGTTCACAAAAAGTTAACAGGATAAAATTGACAGGATTCTTGCAATTGGCGGTAAAAGAGGATAAAATATATAGGATATAGAACAATTCAATGATTTAAGAAAAGGAATCTGCAATGTTAGAACTAAAGGATGTATCGTATCGGACGGCGGAGGGCAAACCGATTTTGGAAAACGTCTGTCTGCAAATTGAAGATCGTTTTGTTGCCGTTACCGGTCCGAACGGCAGCGGAAAGTCAACACTGGCAAAGTTGATTGCCGGCATTTATCAACCCACGTCCGGACAAATTTTGTTGGACGGAGAGGATATTACCGCACTTTCCATTACCGAGCGCGCACAGCGGGGAATCAGCTTTGCGTTTCAGCAGCCGGTGCGCTTTAAGGGCATTACGGTCAAAGATTTGATTTCGATTGCGGCAGGAAAAAAGATGTCGGTTTCCGAGGCCTGCGCCTATCTTTCCGAGGTCGGGCTTTGCGCAAAAAATTATATTAACCGAGAGGTGGATGCGTCTTTGTCGGGCGGAGAGCTGAAACGGATTGAAATTGCAATGGTCAATGCACGCGGAACCAAGCTTTCGGTATTCGATGAACCGGAGGCGGGGATTGATTTGTGGAGCTTCCATAATCTGATTCAGGTTTTTCGCAGTATGTATGAGCGTACCAAAGGCACAATTTTGATTATTTCTCATCAAGAAAGAATTTTGGACATTGCGGACAAAATTGTGGTCATTGCGGGCGGTCGGGTAACGGCATACGGCACCAAAGCCGATATTTTGCCGAGCCTGCTCGGCGCACAGGCGGGATGCCGCTTTACAAAGGAGGCATAAGTGTCATGGATGCAATTCAAAAAAATCTTTTGGAGCAGGTTGCCGGACTTCACGATGTTCCGCAGGGGGCTTATTCCTTGCGAATTAACGGCAGCATGTTCGGAAAAAACGATTCCGAAAACATCAGCATTGTTAAAAAAACCGACCGTCCGGGTATTGATATTTTCATTAAGCCGGGCACCAAAAACGAGAGTGTTCATATTCCCGTCCTGCTTTCTCAAACGGGACTGAAAGAACTGGTATATAACGATTTTCACATCGGCGAGGACTGCGATGTCACCATTGTCGCGGGGTGCGGAATTCATAACAGCGGAAATGCGGAAAGCGAGCACAGCGGTATTCACACGTTTTTCCTTGCCAAGGGCGCAAAGGTAAAATATATCGAAAAGCATTACGGCGAAGGGAACGGCTCCGGTAAAAATGTGATGAATCCCACAACGGTTGCCGTTTTGGGCGAAAACAGTTACTTGGAAATGGAGACCGCCCAAATCAAAGGGGTGGATTCCACCAAACGCAAAACCGAAGCCAAACTGGCAGCGGGCGCTACGCTGGTCGTGCATGAAAAAATCATGACACACGGCGAGCAGTTCGCCGAAACCGATTTTACGGTCGATTTGGACGGAGAGGGCAGCGGAACGCATGTTGTTTCGCGGTCGGTGGCAAAGGACAACAGCCGTCAAACCTTTTTATCGCGCATTCGCGGTAACAATCGCTGTTCGGGGCATACCGAATGCGATGCAATCATTATGGACCGCGCACAGGTTACGGCTTTGCCGCAGATTGAAGCGAACCATTTGGAGGCGGCATTGATTCATGAGGCGGCAATCGGAAAAATTGCGGGGGAACAGCTCATAAAGTTGATGACGCTCGGATTGACCGAAAAGGAAGCGGAAGAGCAAATTATCAACGGCTTTTTGAAATAAGGCTTGAATTTTGAAAACAAAAAACGGATGTCTG
>CAYYCU010000016.1:1485-14791 GCA_964470415.1 uncultured Ruminococcus sp. | reverse complement strand
GAGTTGTAAATTTTTTGAGACACCGTTTTGTCCAAGCGGTGAATTTGAACGAAAAAACGTTTTTTTGACACATTTTTTCCTGTTCGGTTTTGCTTGACAAGCGCACTTTTTTGTGGTATGATTATTAAACATAATAGGGGAGAGTTGCGCCTTGCGGCGGGTTCCGGATTTCGTGCGGCGCCTTTGCTTGCGTGCAACTTTGACCTCGATTTGATTTGCAGGAGGAAACGCAAATGAGAAAAAAGAAATTCACAAGACTGATTTGCCTCGCTTTGGCATGTTTGTTTCTTGTGAGCACCATCGCGGTTGCCGTAAGCGCTGATCAAACCGGCAGTGTTACGGACAAGTCGATTGAGGATTATGTTGACAAGTTGAGTACCATGTCGTACAAAGAGTACATGGCAATGTATCCGACATTGTTCGCAGATCCCGACACCGATTTTGAACCGATTTCCTTTGACGCCACAAAGGGTTGGACATTCGAGCTGGAAGGGAAAAAGACTCTTACGCTTGGAGACGAGGACAATCCCGTTGTGCTTTACAGCGGCAAATGGAATGCGAAAGTGCAAATGGAAGGCGACCAATGGACATTGCAAGTCGTGGAGCCCTACTTGGATGCGAATGAAAACATTCGGGAAACGGTGCACGCCACTTATAGCAGCATAGAGGCTGCCGTTGAGGCGGGCGTGGTAGATGAGGACTCCTTGGCATATCTGGGTTCTTTTGGCGGCAGAACCGCGATTTATACTCCCGATATCGGTTCTGTAACTTGGACCTTGGATCTTGCATCGCACGGAATTTCGGAGACCGGTCTTTATCAAATTTCGATTGAGTACTATTCTGTTTCCGGTAAATCCGCGGCTGCCGAGCGCGAGTTTTATGTAAACGGCGAAGCGCCTTTCTCGGAGGCACGTTCGTTGACGTTGACCAAAATATGGTCATCTTATCAAAACAACGGCACCGTTCTGACGGCACGTTACACGCTTGGCAAAAAGGATGTTTTGAGCGAGGTTATTGCGGAAGCGGATGCCGCAGGCTTTGACTTTACCGTTGCCGAAGACGGAACTTATATTGATTTTCAGAAGCCGGAAATCATTACCTCTGCAAAGAGTGCTTTGATTCAAAAGTACAATCTCCGTTTCTTGGTTACGGACGCGAACAACAACGAGCTTCGCCCGACCATGACGCAGGAGCCGAGCTGGTCCACGTACACATTGCGCGACAGCGAAGGTTTTTACGCCAATGATTTTGGATTTGTACTGACACCCGATGAAGACGGTACGGTGAAAGTATCGCTGGAGGGCGTGAATGAAGCCATTGCGATTTCCTCTATTACATTAAAGCCATACGAAGAATCCGCATCTTACGCGGAATATTATCAAGCGCTTTGCGCACAGCTTGGCAAGAGTGAGATTCAACAGGGAACCGGCGTTGTTAAAATTGAAGCGGAAAACACAACGCATACTTCTACCAACGTTGTTTATCCCGTGGAGGATCGCGCTTCTGCCGTAACCTCTCCCGCAGATACCACCCGTGTAATGCTGAACACAATCGGCGGCGAAAAGTGGGCAACTGCCGGACAGTGGGTAGAGTACAGCTTTGAAGTTGACAGCGCGGGCATGTATGATATTTACATGCGATACAAGCAGAGCTATTTGGACGGTATGTATGTCTGCCGTTCTTTGCAAATCTTTACCGATTATAAAGACGATATGGAAGCCTATAAGGCAAAATATCAGAATACCGCAGGATATTACAACGGCGTTCCGTTTGCGGAAGCAACCGAGCTTCGTTATGACTACGGTACCAATTGGCAGGTTACCAATTTGGTCAGCGGCGATGATGACACTTCTTATCAAATTTATTTTGAAAAAGGTGTTGTATATACCGTTCGCTTTGAGGTAACGCTCGGCTCCATGAGCGAGCAGGTTCAAAAAATCGAGAGCATTTTGACCAATTTGAACGCGGATTACCTCAGCATTATTAAGCTGACCGGTACATCGCCCGATGATTACCGCGATTACAACTTCTCTACGCTGCTTCCCGATGTTTTGACGGATATGTTGAAGCAGGCGGCTAAATTGCGCGAGGTTTCCCAATTCCTTAAGGATACGGCAAACGTTGCATCTACATATTCCGGAACCTGCGATAAATTGGAACAGCTTCTTTCCAAACTTGCATACTATCCGGATGACATAGCAAAGAACCTGGATAACTTCAAGAGCTATGTCGGTAACCTCGGTACTTTCCTTTCCGATGCAAAGACGCAGCCGTTGCAGTTGGATTATATTTCGGTTCAACCTGCTTCCGAGAAGGCGCCCGTTGCAACCGCAAATTGGTGGCAGAGCTTTATTCACGAGTGCAAGTGCTTCTTCCAAAGCTTTGTGCGCGATTACAACAGCATGGGTGCTATGGAAGACGGCGATGCAACCGAAACCATTGAGGTTTGGCTTGCTTACGGCCGTGACCAATCTCAAGTTATTCGTAACCTTGCAACCAATGAGTTTACACCGGAAAGCAAAATTTCGGTTGACTTAAAACTCGTTTCCGGCGGTACATTGTTGCCCTCTATTCTTGCCGGTATGGGCCCGGATGTTTATTTGGGACTGGGCGATGCAACCGTTATCAACTACGCAATTCGCGGCGCGTTGACGAACATTGAAGATATGGAAGGCTTTGACGCCATGGTGGATGAGTGCTTTACAAGAGCTTCCATGCTTCAGCTTGAAATTGCCGATGCCGATGGTGTGGTTCACACCTACGGTCTCCCGGAGACGCAGTCTTTCCAAATGATGTTTGTCCGTTTGGACATTCTCGGAGATTTGGGTATTGAGATTCCGAAAACGTGGGATGAATTGTTCGTTGCACAGTCCAAGTTGGAGTCCAACAATATGGAAATCGGTGTGAATACGAACTACAAAATCTTCCTTTATCAATCCAACGGAGATTTGTATGCCGATGACGGTATGAGAATCAACTTGGATTCGGTAAAAGGCTTGGCGGCATTTGAAAAAATGTGCAGCATGTTCACACAGCACTCTTTCCCCTATTCTTACAATGCGGCAAACCGTTTCAGAACCGGTGAAATGCCTATCGTTTTGGCGGATTATACGGGCTTGTATAACCAATTGAAGGTTTTTGCAACCGAAATTGACGGCGACTGGACCTTTGTTCCCGTTCCCGGAACCGTACAAGAGGACGGAAGCATTAACAATACCGCGGATTCCACCATCAATGCGGTGGTTATGATTGCGGGACTTTCCGAGACGCAACAGCTTGCGGCATGGAACTTTATGAAGTGGTACACCGGCGGTGAAACGCAGAGCCGTTATGCAAACGAAATGGTTGCCATTATCGGTGACTCCGCAAAGCATCCGACCGCAAACCGCACGGCACTGAAGGATATGCCTTGGACGCGCGAAGAGCTGGACGAGGTGATGAAGCAGTTTGAAAACTTGGCTGCAATTCCGAACTATCCCGGAAGCTATTATTTGGACCGTCACACGAACTTTGCTTTCTTGGCGGCTTACAATGACGATGCGGATCCGAGTACCGAACTGTTGAGTTATATCAATACCATTAACAATGAGATTACGCGTAAGCGGAAAGAATTTAATCTTGAGACATTGCAAATCGGCCAGACATTGGCAAGTAAGAGAATGGATCAAGCATTGACGGCAATGGAATTGCTTCAAAAACTGGACGGCACAAAGTACAATGTTGCAATTGAGCAGGCAAAGTACGGAATTGCCAACGAAAAAATTGCCCAGCTTCGCGAAGCGGCGGCAAGCTTCTCGGATTTCTTGGAGTACGATTTCATTGACGAGTTAATCGCAATCGAAGAAAACAGCAGTATGAGCGATGTGGAAAAGACAACGGCCGAAAAGAAGGTCATCGAACAGGTAAAAACGTATGACTTCTTCAAGAACGTTGGCAAGCAAACTGCCGATGGCGTGAAAAACGGCGCTTATAACATTGCAGACTTGAATGAAAAACAACTTGTCTACTTTGCAGCGGAATGTTTGAGAAACGCAGCGGATGCACTGGCTTCCTACAATTAAGCACCGTTTTACGAAAATCTATATAAGGAGAAAGAGCAAATGTCACAAAAAACGGCAGAATATCAAGCTGTTGCAAGAAAAGACTTGACCTATCGCCAGTGGATATGGAAAGAGATGAAACGCAACTGGGTAGCTTATCTTATGATTGCCCCGTATGTTATCGTCTTTACCTTGTTTACGGTTATTCCGGTCGTGCTTTCCTTCTTTATCAGCTTTACAGACTTTAATATGCTTCAGATGCCCAACATCGTATGGTTGGAGAACTATATCAACCTCTTCTTTGCCGATGATGTCTTTCTGATTGCATGTAAAAACACATTGATTTTTGCGGTGATTGTAGGTCCGACCTCTTATTTGATGTCGTTCCTTATCGCGTGGTTCATCAATGAACTTTCCCCCCGTATTCGTTCATTGGTCACCTTGGTTTTCTACGCACCTTCCATTTCCGGTCAGGTGTATTTGATTTGGGGTACACTGTTCTCGGCCGATTCCGCCGGTTGGGTAAACGCAACCTTGTTGGAAATCGGTATGATAACGGAGCCGATTGCATGGTTCCAAGATGCCGACTACGTTATGCCGCTTTGTATCGTGGTCGCCTTGTGGACCTCTTTGGGTACTTCTTTCCTGTCCTTTATAGCGGGCTTGCAGGGCGTTGACCATTCGCTTTATGAAGCAGGCGCCGTAGACGGTGTAAAGAACCGTTGGCAGGAGCTTTGGTACATCACATTGCCGAGTATGAAGCCGCAGTTGATGTTCGGCGCAATTATGGCAATTACCAGTTCTTTCGGTTTTGGCGGCGTTGTAACCGCACTTGCGGGCTTCCCCTCGGTAGACTATGCGGCGCATACAATTATGCACCATTTGGAAGACTACGGAAACCAGCGTTATGAAATCGGTTATTCCTCTACAATTGCAGTTGTATTGTTTGCAATTATGATTGGTGCCAACATGATTGTAAAGAAAATCATTTCAAAGGTAGGTTCGTGATATGGCAAGACTTAGAACAAGAAAACATAAAGTCGTACTGTCCCGTTCCACAGGCGGTGACGTCGGTATCACGATTATTCTTACCTTGCTTGGAATTTTCATGTTCCTTCCGATGTTTTACGTTTTGATGCAGTCGTTAAAGCCTTTGGATGAGTTGTGGATGTACCCTCCGAAATTCGTTGTTATGAACCCGACCTTAAACAACTTTAAAGATTTGTTCGTTTTGATGAACGATTCTTGGGTTCCGTTTTCACGTTACATCTTCAATACCGTATTTACCTCTGTTTGCGGTACCTTCGGTCACTTGTTCTTGGCCTCTATGGCGGCGTACGCTTTGGCAAAAATCAAGTTTCCGGGCGGAAAGATGGTATTTAAGACGATTCAAACATCCTTGATGTTCCACTCCACCGTTACAGCGGTTACCAGCTTTATCTTGATGAGTGCCTTTAAAATGATTGATACTTATTGGGCAATCATTATACCGGCGTGGGGCTCCACTTTGGGACTGTACTTGATGAAGCAATTTATGGATACCAACGTGCCGGATACCGTTTTGGAGAGTGCACGTTTGGACGGCGCCAGCGAGCTCCGCACTTATTGGACGATTGCAATGCCGATGGTTAAGCCTGCATGGCTGACCTTGATTATCTATTCTTTCCAAGGGTTGTGGAATGCGGGCTCTTCCATTTACATTTATTCCGAGCAATTAAAATCCTTTAACTACGCAATCGGACAGATTACCGCAGGCGGTATCAAGCGTCAAGGCGCTTCCGCAGCGGCAACGGTGCTGATGATGGCAGTTCCGATTTTGGTATTTGTGGTTTCTCAATCCAACATCATTGAGACCATGGGTTCCAGCGGTATGAAAGATTAAGGAGGACAATATGAAAAAAATAACATCTGTTTTGTTGATTATATTGTCCCTTGTGATGATTGCATCAGCATTGACAATAGGAGGAAGCGCTTCCTCCGCTTATCAGACCTACACCTATTCCATTGGAGGAACGGCTCTGTATTCTCCCGATGCTTATACGGCGGTTGCATCGTACGATTATACGCAAATCGGGTTGGATTTGAATCTCAGCAATCCAAGAGATATGGTGACGGGCAAGGACGAAAAGGTTTATATTGCCGATACGGGCAATAACCGTATTTTGGTTCTCAGCCGTTATTATGAATTTCAATTTCAACTTGATTCTTTTGTAAACGAAAACGGTACCCCCGATGAGCTCTCGGCGCCCGAAGGCGTATTTGTAACGGAAGATGCTATTTGGGTATGCGATACTGGCAAGAGCCGTTTGGTATGCTTTAATTTGAACGGAGAATTCCAAAAAATCATTGATGAACCGGAAAGCCAACTGTTCAGCAGCACCAGTATTTATAAGCCGATTGCAATGGCAATTGACCAGTACGGCAGAATTTACGTTGTTTCTTCTTCTACTTATGAAGGAATTATCGTAATGGATCCGGACGGTGAATTTGTTGGATTTATCGGTGCACAGGCGGTTACCATCAGTGCATGGGAAATTCTTTGGAGACGTTTTCAAACCGATGACCAAAAGAAGTTGACGCAGTCTTATCTGTCTACAGAGTTTAACAATATCTCCATTACGGAGGACGGATTCGTTTACGTTACCACGTCTACCATTGCGGAGTCTTCGGTTCGCAGTGCAATCAAAGGAAAATCAAAGAGCGGTAAATACATGCCGGTTAAGTTGTTGAACCCTGCCGGCGATGAAATTATGAGAAGAAACGGCTTTTGGCCGCCTGCCGGCGAAATTGATTTTTCCACCGATTCGACAGATACTTATTACGGAACCTCTACCGTAACCGATGTTGCAGTCGGCCCCGAAAAAACCTGGAGCATCATCGACTCCAAGCGTAATAAGATTTATACGTATGACTTTAACGGAAACTTGTTGTTTGCGTTTGGTGACAAAGGCTCTTTGTTGGGAAGTATTTCCAGTATTGAGGCTGTTACGTATCAAGATACCACCATGCTTGTTTTGGATAAAGGAAGCAATTCCATTATCGTTTACGAGCGTACAGAATACGGCGATCTCCTGTTGCAGGCAATTGCGGCGGAAAACTCCTTGGATTATAAGTATGCGATTGAATGTTGGGAATCCGTGTTACAGCGTAATACCAACTTTGACGCGGCTTACGTCGGTATCGGAAATGCCTTCTACCGTAGCGGTGAATATGAAAAGGCGTTGGAATATTTCCAGTATGCATATGATACCGAAAACTGGTCGAATTCGTATCAGGAAGTCCGTAAGGAATGGATGTCCACATGGTTCCTTCCGATTCTGGCGCTGATTATTGTTCTGATTGTATTGGTAGTAAAGTTCTTTGGCTTTGCGGCCAAAGTAAACAAACGTGTTGCAACGGACGGAAACGCTCGCAAGACGTTCGGTCAAGAATTGATTTACGGATTTTATGTCATTTTCCATCCGTTTGACGGTTTCTATGACCTAAAGCATGAACATCGCGGATCCATTCGTGCGTCTATTGTATTTGTTGCACTTACCGTTTTGACGTTCTTCTACCAAAGCATCGGTCAGGGCTATGTCATGAATCCTACAAGAACCTATTCTACCATTGTTTCGCAAGCAATTTCGGTTTTGGTACCATTGGCGCTGTTTGTGGTTGCCAACTGGTGCTTGACGACCTTGTTTGAAGGCGAGGGAAGCTTGAAAGATATTTTCATCGCTTGCTCTTACAGCTTGCTTCCGATGATTCTCTTGATTATTCCCGCAACAATTGCTTCCAACTGGGTAACCAGTACCGAGGCATCCATTGTTTCCATGGTGGGAACAATCGCCTTTATTTGGGTAGGACTTTTGCTCTTCTTCGGAACCATGATTACACACGATTATTCACTTGGTAAAAACTTTATTACCATTCTCGGTACCATTGTGGCAATGGCCTGCATCGTCTTTATTATACTGTTGTTCAGTATGTTGCTTTCCAAGCTCGTTGGACTTGTTACCAATATTGTTACCGAAATTCAGTTCCGCATGTAAACAGCAGATAAGGAGGTTATGAAATGAAATTACACAATAAAATACTTTCGACAATCTTAGCTGTTGTTTTGCTGGTATCCGCACTTTCCGGGACCGTGGTTGTCCAAGCGGCAGGAACTTCTACCACTTCTTCCTCCATGGAGACGATTTACTTTGAATCATCCTATAACACACCGGAAGAAAGAGTGTTTGGCGATGACAGTAACATGGAGTTGAGATTGGAGCGCAACGGTTATCAGCTTTGGGTGGATAACAAAAGCGGTGAAATTGCCGTGGTGGATTCGGTTGGCAATATCATGCTTTCCAATCCGTTTGATGTAGGCAGCTCTTCTGCGGCAGACTCGACCAAGGCGGAAATTATGTCGCAATTGGCGGTTCAGTACATTGATAACGGTGCCACCAAATACATGTACAGTTTTACCGAGGCGGCTTTGCGCGATCAGATTACGGTTCTTAATATTAAGAACGGTGTCCGTGTAGAATATACCATTGGACAAGAGGAATCCAGAAAATTGGTTCCGAGACAGCTTTCCAGAACAAGCTTTGAGACCTTGTTGAGAGCGCCTTTGGACGCTGCGGTAGCAGACGGTTATTTGGATGAATATTCCTTGTTGCAGTTCCAAGCATTTTATTTGCTTCAGTCTTTGGAGCAACAGTCTTCGCAAAAGGCAAAAGACCGCTTGCTTAGAAAATATCCGATTTGTGAATTTATGGATATTTATGTATGCCAGGATACCACAAACCGTGAAGCAAATTTGATTGAAACCATTATTAAAAACTATTGCGAGGATTACACCTTTGAACAAATGGATGCCGACCACGAAGAAACCGGCTACGAGGCGGTGGAAGAGCAGTATCCTGTGTTTAAGATGGCCCTTGAATATTCCTTGGATGAAGACGGTTTGAGCGTGCGTCTGCCTTGTAACGGTTTGCGTTACGATATGTCAACCTATACGTTGGAAAACATTTCGGTACTGCCTTATATGGGTGCGGGAAGCAGCGCAAACGAAGGATATAACTTCTTCCCGGACGGCTCCGGTGCGTTGTTTGATTATCAGCAACTCAATACCAGAGCGACTACCAAGGTTTCCGCAAAGGTTTACGGCATTGATTACGCATACCATGAAATCAGCGGTAAATATCAAAAAACCATTCGCTATCCCGTGTACGGTACGGCAACGACCGAGGAATATTACACATTCTCTTATACCGCGCCGGATGCAGACGGTGTAATTGTTCCCACAACGCTCACGGTAGCAAGCTCGGTGTTAAAGAAGGATGAAATTAAAGACTTTATTGAACAGCAAGAAGGTTCTTTGATTTCCGAAATTACAACCGAAAGCCGCGACCGCGGTTATGTTGCGATTATTGAAGAAGGTGAATCCCTGGCGGAACTGGAGACCTATCATGCCGGTTCCTTGAGCCAGTATCACACCATAAAGAACTATTTCAACCCGAAGCCGAAGGACAGTTATAAGCTTGCCGACTCCATTTCGGTTACCAACACCTCTACTTGGACGGTTGTTACCGACCGGAAATACACCGGTAACATTACCATTCGGTATATGCTGTTGACCGACAAAGAGGTTGGAGAGGCAAAGCAAACCGAAGATATCACATATACCTACTATGAGCCGACTTGGTTTGGTATGGCAGAGGCCTACCGTGACTATTTGGTAAAGAACGGTACCTTGACCTTGCTGAAGGATAGCGGTAAGCTTGAGGAAAATATTCCGTTGTATTTGGAAGTTTTCGGTGCGTTGGAGACCACGCAGACTATTGCAACCATTCCGGTTGATGTCATGACACCTTTAACGACTTTTGATAATATCTTGGATATTTATGACAGCCTTTCCGGCAGTGGCGTTAAGAACATCAACTTTAAAATGACCGGCTTTGCAAACGGCGGTATGACTTCTACCGTTCCTTCTTCCTTAAAATGGGAGAAGAATGTAGGAGGCAAGAGCGGCTTCTTGAAATTGATTGAAGAAGCAACCAAAATCAACCAAAACGATGACCAAAACATCGGGTTGTTCCCGGATTTTGATTTTGCTTACATTCAGTCCAATACGTTGTTTGACAGCACCAACTTGAAAAAGGATGCGGTAAAAACCATTGATAACCGTTATTCTTCCAAGCGACAATACAGTGCAACCAAGCAAACGTATGTAAGCTTTTATCAGCTGGCAATTTCGCCCTCCCGCTTTAGCAAGTTCTACGAGAAGTTGCTTGCCAACTATGAGCAATACGGTTTGAAATCGCTTTCTATTGCAAGCTTGGGCAGCGCATTGAACTCGGATTTCGATGAGGACGATCCTTACAACCGCGAGGACAGTAAGAGCTTTACGATTCAGGCGTTTGAGGATATGCAGGGCGCCGGTTACAGCTTGATGACCGACTCCGCCAATGCATATACATGGGGATATGTAGATCATATCTTAAATGTGGATTTGGACTCCAGCCGTTATATTAAATCCAGCGCATCGGTTCCGTTTGTCGGCGTGGTGTTGCACGGATATATTCAATTTGCGGGCTCGCCGTTCAATGAGGAAGGCGATACCGACTATGCAATGCTCCGCGCAATTGAAAACGGTGCGGGATTGTACTTCATTCTTTCCTATCAAAACACCAACGAATTAAAGGAAAATTCCATGTTTAACCGGTATTATTCCGTTCGTTATGATATTTGGGAAGAAGATATTGTTTCGTATTACAAACAGTTGAATGACCTTCTGAAGGATGTTCAGGATAAGGTTATTATTGACCATAAGTTCTTGAATGACGAAGCTAAGCGTGTTCTTGATTTGGACGAACTGCAAGCGGAAATCGCCGAGGAACTTCTCAAGGCGGCAGAGCAGGAAGAGAAGAAGCAAGAAGACCTTGAAGTCAGCAAGGCTTTGGAAATTGCCGATGCGTGGAGCATGGCATCGAATGCAAGAAGCACCATTGAAAAGATGATTGCCGAAATGCAACGCATCAATACGGAAGATATTATGGGGAATTTCAATGTCATTAACAGCTTGGAAAGCTCCCTGTTGGCGGCTTCCGAGAGTGCGGCTTCCGCATTGCTCCAAGATCCCGATTCCGAACAGTCAAAAGAGGCAATTTCAAAGATTTCCGGTATTTTGAACACCATGAAGCTGGCTGCTGCAAATGTCATCAGAAATTACAGTAAGCTTGATGAAGAAAAGCAGAAAATTGAAGAATTTATGGCAGAGTTGCTGGAAATCAAAGATTTCCTTGCAAATGCGGAATCTTTGAGTCCGGAAGTTCGCGAGGCAATGGCAGAAGAGGTTCAGCTCTATTATGAAGATGCTTTAACCATGATGTCCTCTGTTGAGACGCAGATGAAATACGCTTCGTCCAGAGGTGCAAGTAAGGAAAAAACGGTTGAAAAAGCTTTGAAGATTCAATCGGAAAACATTACGGCATTAAAGGAATCCACCGGTAAGTTGGCTCCTGCGGAAGACCTGTTGCAGTCGGCTTGCGCTTCCATTAAGTTTACCGCAAATGACATTTACGAGGAAGCAGAAAAAGAAGTTGCGGATACGGATGAAGATCAAAATGACGATGAGCAAACGGCAGACAGCTTCTTCACACTGTCTAACAACCAAATCGTGCTTGTCACGTACGGCGACCGCGATGCTACCACGCACCAAAAGACGCCCGTTAAGAGCTTTATCTTGAATTACAACAACTTTACCGTAAGAGTAAATTACAATAATATTACTTACACGATTCCCAGCGGCGGATACGTTGTAATTGAATATTGAGAAAGGGAGGTCGGCATTTTATGACAAAGGATGTAAAAGTAAGTTCAACCGTGGCGGAGCAAAAGCCGCGAAAGAAAAAAAAGAATGCCTCCCTTGAGCGCCGTAAAGCGCGTGCAGGTTGGTTCTTCATTTTGCCGTTTTTAATCGGATTTGTAATTATTTATCTGCCGATGATTTATGAGTCGATCTTGCTCAGCTTTAACAAGATCGACTCCATCCCCGGAGGCGGCGGATATACGCTTGAATTTGTGGGGTTGGAAAACTACAGTGACGCGCTGTTTGTAGATACTTCGTTTGTACAAACTTTGGTCAGCGGATTGCAAAATCTTGCGTTTGAAATTCCCGCAATCTTGATTTTCTCTCTGTTTATGGCGGTTATGCTCAACCAAAAGGCGGCAGGCAGAGGCGTATTCCGCGCAATCTTCTTCATTCCCGTTATTCTTTCCACCGGTATTATGGAAAGTATTTCGGCACAGGATTTGAATACCAGCGTAATGGAGGGGACGGGAGATATCAGCGGCTCCGGACAAAGTGCGGCACAGGAATTGGTTTCTTCCATGGACCTTGAAAAACTGTTTGCCAATATGAAGGTCGGTACGGAAATTGTGGAATATGTAGCCACCGCAATCAACAATATTTATAATATTGTAAACCGTTCCGGTGTACAGATGTTGATTTTCTTGGCAGCATTGCAGTCCATTTCCCCCGCAATTTATGAGTCTTGTAAAATAGACGGTGCAACCGCTTGGGAGACGTTTTGGAAAATCACATTCCCAATGATTAGCCCAATGATTTTGGTAAACGGCGTGTATACGATTATCGACTCGTTTACCACAGACAGCAATGTGGTGATGAAGTATATTTCACAAGTTTATACGGAAGCGGACGGAAACGTGCTCAGCTCTGCAATGGCGTGGATGTACTTCTTAATCGTTATTTTGATTGTGGCGGTTATCGCATCGATATTCTCTGCGTTTGTATTCTATCAGCGCAAAAATGACTGAGAGAGGAGGAAAGAAAAATGGATGCACAAAAAATTGATAAAAAACCGACTGTAAAACGGGAAAGCAAAAACAGAATCCGTGTTGATTTTGACCGCTCTCCTTTTTGGCAACGGTTTAAGGCAAAATTCCTTTCCTTTTATTTCTTCTCCCGTGTCGTACTGTGGATTTTCCGCATGGTATTAATGGTTGGTATTTCCTATATTGTATTGTTCCCGTTTTTGTCTAAAGTTGCCGGTTCTTTCATGTCTCCGGAGGATTTTGTAGATGTAACGGTGCGTTTGATTCCAAAAAATTTCACGCTGGATATTTACAAAGCCATTATTGAGGAGTTGGGGTATTGGGAAGCCTTTATGAACACCTTTACACTCTCCTTGACCTGCGCGATTATTCAAACGTTTATATGCTGTCTTATCGGTTACGGTTTTGCAAAGTTTAAATTTAAGGGCAGAAATCTT
>CAYYCU010000016.1:0-1385 GCA_964470415.1 uncultured Ruminococcus sp. | reverse complement strand
TTACACAAGCCGGAATTAATTTGTGTAATACGTACTTCCCGCTTATTCTGCTTTCCATTACAGGTCTTGCATTTAAAAACGGACTTTATATTTTCTTGTTGCGCCAGTTCTTCCGCGGCTTGCCGGATGAATTGGAGGAATCGGCTTACATGGACGGTTCCGGAACATTCCGCACCTTTATTCAAATTATTTTACCGTTGTCCATTCCGATGATGATTACCGTTTTCCTGTTTGCGTTCTGCTGGCAGTGGACAGATAATTTCTATACCGGACTGTTAATGGATTCCAATGATTTGAAGTTGTTGCACAAAGTTGTGGATATTCCTTCTTCGCTGGTTACCGAATATGCAGGTACCGACCTGTATAACTCGGCAATCCGAAATACGTGCGGTTTGATGATTATATTCCCGCTTGTTATTTTGTATGCTTTTTGCCAAAGATTTTTGGTACAAGGTATCGAACATTCCGGTATTGCAAACTGATTACCGCATATATGAAAAACAGCTCCCGCCAAAGAAAATGCTCTTTGGCGGGAGCCTGTTTTATGCTATTGTTTTGTTGCTTCTTTAAGATGTGTTTTTCAATGAGGTCGCGAACCGCGTTACAACGTTCTTTACAGCGCAACCGATAGGGCGCACTGCGTACGGTTATTTGCTCCGCGCATCTGTTTCAAGTAGGCGTTGTTGGGCGTATTCTTTTTGAAAGAATCTGCGACACATAAAAAAGCCTACCAAAGAGGTGATTGCATCGGTAAAAGGATAAGTTAACCAAAAATAATTCAATCCGATAAGAGAAAACAAGTAACCGAGCGGGACAAACAAAACGACCGCGCGGATAACCGTTAACAGTGTGCTTTGAAAGCTTTTTCCGACTGCCTGAAACAGAACCGGATAGGTGAGTGAGGTGACAAGCGGCAAGAAGCTGCATCCGAGTATGCGAAACGCAATATTGCCGATTCGGATGACCTGCTCATCATTGGAGAAGAAGCGCAACATCGGTTCCGGGAAAATATTGAAGCAAAGTGCGCCGAAAAACATGAATACCATTCCGAAGAGAATGGAAATATCTAACGTTTTTTTGCAACGTGCAATATCTCTTGCCGCATAATTAAAGCTGATGATTGGAATGATGCAGGTTTGCATGGCACCGAGCGGAATGAAGAAAAAGGTTTGCCATTTGTAATAAAGACCGAGTACCGTTACCGCCGCGTCCGAAAAGGTGGAAAGAATGAGATTCAGTCCGAAAATATAAAGGGTGTATGCCGACTGCATTAGGATATTCGGAACTCCCAAACGAAATATTTTTGCAACACAATGCGGATATTTTTTGAGCGCCGGAGATTTGTAAAAGCCTTTTTTCATTACCACGAGCGCGGCGACTACTTG
>CAYYCU010000015.1:15745-18204 GCA_964470415.1 uncultured Ruminococcus sp. | reverse complement strand
GGTTTCGGAAATGCGCGCTTGCTGTTAAAGTTTTGGTCAACGCGCTTGCGCGTTTCCAAAACCTTCCTTTGTCTGCGGTCGATTTTATATTCTTCCGTACAGGCGGTTCCATTTCATAAATTTTCTGCCGGAAAGCCGATTCAGTTGTTCTTTTGTAATTCGGTAGCTCCAGTTGCCCGCACTTTGTCCCGGAATGTTGAGACGTGTGTCGCTTCCGTATTGCAGGAGGTCCTGAACAGGAAGCATCAAAAGTCCCGCATGGCTGGCGAGGACGGTGCGTAAAATGGCATCGTAGCAGGCGTCCCAGTCTCCGGTGTATCCGCAATATTCCATTATCCTTTGGCGCGTTGCATCGCTTTGTTCCCAAATGTAACCCAAAAGCGTATTGTTATCATGCGTCCCCGTATAAGCAACACAGTTGTTGTCGTAATTGTGCGGCAAATGCGGGGAGTTTTCGTCTGCAAGAAAGGCAAATTGCAAAACGCGCATGCCGGGAAAGCCGCTGTCCTTGACCAGCTTTTGTACCGCCGGGGTAATGTCGCCCAAATCCTCCGCAATGATTAATTTATCTTGACAGAGCGGTTGCAACGCGCGAATAAGCGACATGCCGGGGCCTTTTTTCCAGGTGCCGTTCCGCGCTGTTTTTTCGGTCGCGGGAATGCTGAAGTAGGATTCCAAGCCGCGAAAATGGTCGATGCGTACGCCGTCAAACAGCTCCAGCATAAAGGACATGCGTGCGCGCCACCAGGCAAAGCCGTCCTGCCTCATGCGCTTCCAGTTGTAAAGCGGGTTTCCCCACAGCTGACCGTCCGCGCAAAAATAATCGGGCGGCACGCCTGCCACCGCGGTGGGACGGTTGCGTTGATCCAGCAAAAAAAGGTCGCGGTTTGCCCAAACATCGGAGCTGTCGTAGGCAACATAAATCGGAATGTCTCCCACAATGGCAACGCCGCGCGCATTGGCATATGCCTTTAGTTCCGACCATTGACGGAAAAATTCGTATTGCGCAAACTGCCACGTGTGCCAAGTCGCTTCGTCCGGGGGATTGACCGTCCATTCGTTCCAAGCCTTTCCGTTATTTGCTTCTTTCAGTGCCATAAAACGGCAGAAATCCGCAGTTTGCGGGTGCGCTTCCAAAAAGGCGGCAATCGGAGCCCAATTCTTTACACGGCTTGCCGCTTTGGCAAGCAGGGGAAGCCGCTCGCGGTTCAAGCGTTCAAATTCACATGCGTATGGCGCTTTTTGTTCGGCGGCTTTTAATTCGTCATCGGTCAAAAGCCCGTTTTCCTTGAGCGTTGGCAAGTCGATAAAATACGGATTGACGCTGAATGCGCCAAAGGATTTGTAAGGGGAGTTGCAGTCGTCCGGCAGACAGAACGGGAGCACCTGCCAAACCGAAAAACCGCCGGAGACGAGAAAATCAATCCATTCGCGGGCTTCCTTTCCGAGGGAGCCTTCGGAATAGTTTCCCCAAAGGGAAGATACATGCATCAAAACGCCGCTTTTGCGCTTCATAAAATTTCATCATTCCTTTCAGCGGTAAGATATTTGCATTGTCTATTGTAAATTATAGCATAGTTTTGACTGCCTTGCAACGCATTTTTTCCTTTTTTTCGGTATTATGCCTTGAAAAATGTATCTTTTTTTATTCCTTTTGGCATTTTCACTCTTGACAAAAGAAGACATATTTCATATAATAATAAATATATTGCCTTTTTGAGCAATGGTTGCGCAAAATAAAAGCACTTTGAAAGGATGTAACAGAGATGAAAGTTGTAAAATTTGGCGGTTCTTCGCTGGCGGACGCGGAACAGTTTCGCAAGGTCGCCGCAATTATAAAAGCCGATCCTTCCCGCCGGTTTGTTGTTGCCTCGGCACCGGGCAAGCGTTTTCCGGGAGATATAAAGGTTACCGATATGCTTTACCGTTGCTATGAGATGGTACACAACAGAGAGGATATTGTCGATTATTTTGCACAAATCACAGAGCGGTATAACGATATTATTCGCGATTTGAATTTGGATTTTGATATTTCGGGTGAGCTGGAGTATGTTCGCAATGCCATTATGCACCATTCCGGACGTGATTTTGCGGCAAGCCGCGGAGAATATTTGAATTCTTTGATTTTGGCAAAATACCTCGGCTTTGATTTTATTGATGCGGAGTCTGTTATTTTCTTCCATGAAAACGGTCTTTACGATGATGAAACCACGCACGAGGAAATGAGAAAAGAACTGCAAAAGCATGAATATGCCGTTATTCCGGGCTTTTACGGCGTTATGCCAAACGGAACCATTAAAACCTTCAGCCGCGGCGGCTCGGATATTACGGGCTCGATTGTAGCACGTGCCGCCGATGCCGAACTGTATGAAAACTGGACCGATGTTTCGGGTTGTTTAATGGCAGATCCGCGTATTGTCAAGAATCCGCTTCCCATCAAAACGGTTACATACCGTGAG
>CAYYCU010000015.1:13718-15645 GCA_964470415.1 uncultured Ruminococcus sp. | reverse complement strand
AGATCCGCGTATTGTCAAGAATCCGCTTCCCATCAAAACGGTTACATACCGTGAGTTGCGCGAGCTCTCCTACATGGGTGCATCGGTTTTGCATGAAGAAGCCGTATTTCCCGTACGCAATGCCGGTATTCCAATCAATATCCGAAACACCAATGAGCCGGAAGCGCCGGGCACCATGATTGTGGCCAGCACCAATGAATACGATTCCGACCGCGTCATTACGGGTATTGCAGGGAAAAAAGGCTTTTCGGTTATCACCATTGAAAAAGACATGATGAATGCCGAAGTCGGCTTTGGAAGAAGAATTTTGGATGTCTTGGAGGACAACGATATTTCCTTTGAGCATCTGCCTTCCGGCGTGGACACCATGAGTGTGATTGTTACCACTTCCTATCTCGAAAACCGCCGTGAGCGGATGATTGCTTCCATTAACAAGCGTGTTCGTCCCGACAGCATTGTCATTGAGGACGGTTTGGCATTGCTCGCCGTTGTCGGCCGCGGTATGGTCAAAGCAAAGGGAACTGCGGCGCGCGTATTCAATGCAATTTCCAATGCGGGCATTAACATTCGCATGATTGACCAGGGCTCCAGTGAGCTCAATATCATTGTGGGTGTGGAGGAGCACGATCTCGATAAAGCGCTGAATGCCATTTACAGCGAATTTGTAAAATGATGTTACACGAATAAGCCGTAAAAAGGGGAGGAACCGTTTAACAGATTCCTCCCCGGTGTATTTCCATGTTGCGGACAAGCCGTCAGTCAAGCTTTTCGGATAGTTTTTTGCCGCCCAGCAAATGGAAATGGAGATGTTTGACCGATTGACAGCCGTCCTCGCCGCAATTTGTAATAACACGGTAACCGTTTGTCAAGCCGTCTGCGGCGGCAATTTTCGGGATTGCTTCGAAAATGCGGGCAACCGCAACGCTGTTTTGTTCACAAACGTCATCTGCAGATGCGATATGCGTTTTGGGAACAATCAAAATGTGGGTGGGTGCCATGGGATTGATGTCGCGGAAGGCGTAAACGGTTTCGCTTTCATAAACCTTTGCCGACGGAATATCTCCCGCAATAATTTTACAAAAAAGACAATCGCACATATTGTATTTCCTTTCCGAATTCGTTCTTTTCATTATAGCATGCCAAAATGAATTTGTCAAGCGGTTTGTGCGCATTCCCTTTTTCGCTTTTTTGCCTTCTTTTTTGAAAAAAAGCGTTATCGGGACAGGAAAATTTGAAAATCGGTTGACTTTTTCGAGAAAATGGTTTAAAATAATAATGTATATTTCAAATTGGAAGGATGACATGCCGATGATAAAAAGCATGACAGGATTTGGCAGGTGTCGGGAGACGGTTGACGGACTGGATATTACCGTGGAAATCAAATCGGTGAACAGCCGCTTTTTTGACTGCAATACCAAGATAAGCCGCGCCTATGCATATCTGGAAGAACGGATTAAACCGTATTTGCAGAAAAAAGGCGTTTCCCGCGGCAAAGTGGATGTTTGGATCGGTATTGATGTTCTGAATACGGGAAATGTGCAAATTTCTCTGGATGATTCCTATGTAAAGGGATATTTGCAAGCGCTTTTCCGCTTACGCGATGAATACGGCTTGCATGATGATATTTCGGTAATGGAGGTTGCGCGCAATCAGGAGATTTTCGCAATCCAAAAGCCGGAGGAGGATACGGAACACGACTGGAGCTGCGTATGCCGTGTTTTGGAACAGGCGACAAATGCCTTTTTGGCGGTTCGGGAACGGGAAGGCGAACGGTTGGCGGAGGACATCCGCACCAAGTGCCAAGCGCTTGTCGGCGCGGTCGACCGCATCGAGCAGCTGTCCGCCGAGGATACCGCGCATTATCGCGAACGGTTGGCAGAGCGGGTTCGCGAAGCACTTTCGGATAATCAAATTTCGATTGACGAAT
>CAYYCU010000015.1:8501-13618 GCA_964470415.1 uncultured Ruminococcus sp. | reverse complement strand
TTGGCAGAGCGGGTTCGCGAAGCACTTTCGGATAATCAAATTTCGATTGACGAATCGCGGATTTTAACCGAATGTGCCATTCATGCCGATAAGGTTGCCGTGGATGAAGAGTTGGTTCGGTTGCGTACGCATTTTGAGGCGTTTGATCAAATTCTTTTGTCCGGTGAACCGGTGGGACGAAAGTTGGATTTTCTTTTACAGGAAATGAACCGCGAAATCAACACCGTTGGCTCAAAATGCAATGATGCGAACATTGCACATCTGGTGGTTGAAGTAAAGTGCACGCTTGAAAAAATCAGAGAGCAAATCCAAAATCTGGAATAACCCGATGAGACGGAAAGGATGAACCGATATGAAATTTATCAATGTGGGCTTTGGAAACATGGTGGCGGCGGATCGCGTTGTTGCGCTTGCCAATCCGGATTCCGCTCCAATCAAACGCTTAATACAGGATTCCAAGGACGATGGAAGAGCCATTGACGTCACCTGCGGCAGACGTACGCGGGCGGTGATTATTACCGACTCCGAACACGTGATTCTTTCGGCAATTCAAACCGAAACCATTGCCAACCGTTTGGATAACAGTGCGGAAATAGATGAAGAGACAGAGGACGAGGAAGACGAATAAGGGAGAAACAAAATGGAAAAAGGTCTTTTGATTGTCATTTCCGGTCCTTCCGGCTGCGGAAAGGGAACGGTGAATGAAAGATTGCAAAAAACAGAGGGCTATGCTTTTTCGGTCTCTGCCACCACACGTCTGCCGCGCGCGGGAGAGGTAGACGGCGTAAATTATTATTATATCAGCAAGGAGTCGTTTGAAGAGCGGATTGCCAATGGCGACATGCTGGAATACACCCGCTATTGCGGCAATTATTACGGTACGCCGCGCAAGGAAGCGGAGGCGGCATTGGCTTCCGGAAAAAATTTGATTTTGGAAATTGAGGTAGAGGGCGCCCTCAATGTCAAGCGCCTGTACCCGCAGGCTGTCCTGATTATGTTGTTGCCGCCGTCCTTTTCGGCATTGGAGGAGCGCTTGCGCGGCCGCGGGAGCGAGACCGAGGAGGTCATTCGCGCGCGGTTGCAGCGTGCACGGGAGGAGGTTGCCATGGCTTCGCAATATGACTATCTTGTTTATAACCGTGACGGCCGGATTGATGAATGCGTGCAGGAAATTCGCACAATTGTAAATGCCGAAAAAAATGCGGTTAAGCGGCAGACGCTTCCGCCTGAAGGTTGGAATTAATTTTACATACATATTTTTATTTTACAAGGAGAATCATTATGTTGTACCCCACCATCGAAGAACTGACACAAGGAAAATATAACCGTTATGAGCTTGCTCTCGCAACCGCAAAATGCGCACGTCTGATTACCGATGAATATGTTCGTCAGCATGACGCCGCCGAAAAGGCGATTACCGGGAACAAGGAGACCGACCGTCCTTTAAATTCCATGATTGACCGCGAACTGCGCGATGAAAAAGCGGTACGCGTTGCAATCGGCCGTCTTTATCGCGGAGAATATTCCATTGATTTGCATGCCGAGGACGCGTCCGATGCGCAAGCTGCCGATGCAGATCAAAGTGAAGCGGCGGAACAGGCCGAGGATTTGACCGCGGAGACCGAGGATTCCGCAGAAGAAGCATCTCTTGAAGAGTCGGAGTCGGTGTGAAAACGGCTGTATATCCGCTTTTTGCCGGCGTCTGCCTTTTGGACAATCCGTTTCCGATTGACGGTATTTACGATTACCGTATTCCGCCGGAGCTTGCAGAGGATATTCGTCCCGGTGTATTTGTAACGGTTCCGTTCGGAATGGCAAACCACCGCCGTTTGGCGTTGGTGCGGGAGGTAAAAGATTCTTCGGCTTACAAGGAGCTGAAGTCCGTTACGGAGGTATGCCCGGAGGATTTGTCGCTTGATGCGGAAATGCTGGGCTTATGCGATTTTATGAAGGCGCGCACGCTGTGTTCCACGGGCGATGCGGTACGCGCCATTCTTCCCGCCTCCGCACTGTCTCGTCTTATTACGCTGTATGCTCTGCATCCCGCGCACATACTTACAGATTCCGACGAGCTGTCTTCGTCGGATTTGTTCGTATATGCGTTTTTGCAGCAAAACGGAGAGAGTGCCGGTTCGGTTCTGCGCGAAAAGTTTGGCAGTGGCGTGGAGGCGCGTTTGCGCCGATTGTGTGCCAAAGGGTATTTGCAAAAACGCGTGATATTAAAAGACGGTATCACGGAATTAACCGAGCGGCTGTGGAGTCTGCAAATTTCACGGGAGTGTGCCGATGCGTTAAGGAACGGAGCCGCGTGCAATGGATTGCGGCTGACTTCCGCAAAGCAAAAGGCGGTCATTTCCGCCATTTTGGAGGCAGACGAGCCATTGACGGCATCGGAACTGAAGCGCCGTGCGGGTGTGACGGACGCACCGCTGAAAACGTTGCTTGCAAAAGAAATTTTAAAAATGACCGCGCGCCGTGTGGACCGCAATCCTTATGCCGAAACACCCTATGCGGGAAAAACGCCGTTGCATTTAAATGAGGAACAAAACGCTGCGCTGGAGACGTTGTCCTCTCTTGCTTTTTCGGGGGACGCCAAGGCGGCGTTGCTTTACGGCGTAACGGGCAGCGGCAAAACCTGTGTGATGACGGCATTGATTGACAGACTGTTGGAACAGGATAAAGGCGTCATTTTGCTGTTGCCGGAAATTGCGCTGACGCCGCAATCGGTATCTATTTTTTGTGCCCGCTACGGAGACCGCGTGGCGGTTATCCATTCGGCGCTTTCCGCGGGGGAACGCTATGATGCCTATTGCCGTATTCGGGACGGCAAAGCCGATGTTGTCATCGGAACGCGGTCGGCGGTGTTTTCCCCTGTTCGAAATTTGGGTGCCATTATCATTGACGAAGAGCAGGAGCACACCTATAAATCGGATCAAAATCCCAAGTATCATACACGCGACATTGCGCGGTTTCGCTGTGCGCATCATCATGCGCTCATGCTTTTGGCGTCCGCAACGCCGTCTGTAGAGAGCTACCGCAAGGCAAAAGAAGGAATTTATACCATGGTGCGGCTGACGCAACGGTACGGGAAAGCCGTGCTTCCGCGCGTGGAAATTGCCGATATGCGCCGTGAGGTGAGCGGCGGCAACATTTCTCCTTTGGGCGAAAAGCTTTTGCGGGAGCTGGAACGTGTCGTTGCCGGCGGAGAGCAAGCGGTACTTTTTCTCAATCGCCGCGGTTATCACCATTTTATCAGCTGCCGCAGTTGCGGTGAGGCGGTGCTTTGCCCCTCCTGTTCGGTTTCCATGACCTACCATACCCGGCGCGGTACCTATGCGGAGGGCGATATGGTTTGCCATTGGTGCGGCAGACGGATGCCGCTTCCAAAGGTATGTCCTTCCTGCGGCTCGGAGCATTTGACTCGGATGGGTTACGGGACACAGCGTGTGGAGGAAGAATTGCAAAAATTGCTTCCGCAGTCGGTCATATTGCGTATGGATACCGATACAACCTCTTCCAAATTCGCATATGACGAAATGTTGGGGCAATTTCGCGCACACGGAGCCGATGTGCTTCTCGGTACGCAAATGGTTACAAAGGGACACGATTTTCCCGATGTGACGCTGGTGGGCGTTTTGCTTGCGGATGCATCGCTGTATTTGGATGATTATCGCGCCGCGGAGCGCACATTTGCCATGCTGACGCAGGTGATTGGAAGAGCGGGACGGGGAAACCGTGAAGGGCTTGCGGTTATTCAAACCAACAATCCCGATAATGAAATTATTCGTTTGGCATGCAAACAGGATTACGATGCGTTTTATGAGCGCGAAATTCGCTTGCGCAAGCTTTTGGTATTTCCGCCTTTTTGCGACATTGCTTTGCTGACTTTAACGGGAACGGACGAGCAGGAATTGCTGAAAACCGGAACGCTTTTGTCCGATACGCTTCGTCAAATGGCGGAAGGCGCGTACCGGGACGTTGCGCTCATTACCTTCGGTCCCTTTGAAGCGCCCGTTTACCGTGTGGATAACCGATACCGTTTGCGTATGGTTGTAAAATGTAAGCTCGGTAACCGTACGCTTGCCATGCTGGCGGAGCTGATGTGTTCGCTCCATGCCAAAATCAGCCGGCGTGTGACCTTTGGCATTGATCTCAATCCGTCTTCGCTGTAAATTCGGCGGCAATTCATATTCATTTCATGATTTTATGATATCCTTGATACAATCCAATCAAAAAGGAGAAGAAAATGGCAAAATTGAAAATTGTAAAAATCGGAGACGAGATTCTCCGCAAAACCTGCCGACCGGTAGAAAAAATTACACCCCGCACCGTTACCCTGCTGGATGACATGTTGGAAACCATGCGCGATGCGGACGGATGCGGTTTGGCGGCTCCGCAGGTGGGAATTTTGAGACGCATTGCGGTTGTGGAGGTGGAACCCGGACATCCCATTGAGTTAATCAATCCCAAAATCATCGCTTTTGCCGGGGAGCAGGAGGAGCAGGAGGGTTGCCTTTCCATTCCCGGACGCTGGGGCATTACGCGCCGTCCCAAACATGTTACGGTTCGCGCCACCAACCGCGCCGGCGAGATTTTTGAAATCAGCGGGAGCGATTTGCTGGCACGTGCGTTGTGTCATGAGATTGACCACTTGGACGGCAAGCTGTTTCTTGACTGCGTAATAAAGGAAGTGGAATAATGCGTATTTTATTTATGGGAACGCCTGATTTTGCACTTTTTTCGTTGCGTGCATTGGTGGAAGCGGGCGAAGATGTGATTGGTGTGGTGACACAGCCCGACAAGCCAAAGGGACGGGGCTATGCGCTCATGCCGCCGCCTGTAAAGGTGTATGCGCTTGAGCAGGGGCTGCCCGTATATCAGCCGGCCACACTGCGCGGGGAGGCATTTGCCGCGCTTTTGAAAAGCTTGAATCCCGATTTAATTGTAGTGGTTGCGTTTGGTAAAATTTTACCTGCCAATGTGTTGGAATATCCTCCGTACGGTTGTATCAATGTGCACGGTTCGCTTCTTCCCAAGTATCGCGGTGCCGCACCGATGCAACGCGCCATTTTGGACGGTGCATGCGAGACGGGTGTGACCACAATGATGATGGATGT
>CAYYCU010000015.1:5890-8401 GCA_964470415.1 uncultured Ruminococcus sp. | reverse complement strand
CTGCTGAAAGTGATTGCGGCGGCGGTGTCCGATGTTACGGCCGATGCGCCTGCCGGGACCGTGGTTTCTTTATCGAACGGAAAAATTACGGTTGCCTGTGCGGAGGGGTGTGTTGATTTTCTAACCGTGTTGCCGGAAGGCAAAAAGCGTATGCCCGCTGCCGATTTTGTGAATGGCAGAAAGCTTTCCGTTGGCGATGTGCTGGGGAATTGACCGGTTGGTTTTGACGTTTTCAGGTAAAAAAAGAAATAATACTTGATAAACAGGAGAAAAATTGTTATGATGTTTGGTTTGTTTTATTACGATTGGACCATTTTAATTGTACTTCCCGCCATGATTTTTGCAATGTGGGCACAAGTGAAAGTAAAAAGTACGTTTGAAAAATACAGTCGCACCGCAACGCGTTCCGGTAAGACGGCTGCGGAAGCGGCAAGACAAATGCTGGATGCAAACGGGCTGTACCATGTCTCGATAGCACAGGTTCCCGGACACCTATCCGACCATTATAATCCCAAGGATCAAACGCTTTATCTTTCTCAAAGCGTCTATGCTTCCAACAGTGCGGCGGCAGTCGGCGTTGCCTGTCACGAGGCGGGGCATGCCATTCAGCATGCCAAGGAATACGCGCCGCTTCGGCTTCGCATGGGAATGATTCCCATTTGTAATTTCGGTTCCGGTCTTGCGTTTCCGCTCTTTTTAATCGGCCTGTTGTTTGCGGGTGATTTCGGATATATTTTTATGGTTGCCGGCATTGCTTGCTTTTCTTTGGCAACCCTATTCCAGTTGGTTACCCTTCCCGTTGAATTTGACGCTTCCAAGCGTGCAATGACAGGTATGCGCGATTGCGGCATTCTTTATGCGGATGAATTACCCGCTGCACGCAAGGTACTGTCTGCCGCGGCAATGACCTATGTGGCGGCTTTGGCAAGTTCGCTGTTGTCCTTGCTTCGCTTGATTGTGATTGCGAACAACCGCAGAAGATAAAAAACATAGCCTTTTGAGAAAGGAACGTCCACAATGTCGAATGTGCGAAAGACGGCATTTGCAATTTTAAATAAATGTGCGGATGCGGAACAGTATTCCAATTTGGCGCTTGATACGGCATTGCAACGCGGAGATTTTTCCTCGCTTGACAAGGCTTTTTTAACCGTGTTGGTTTACGGCACCATAGAGCATCGGTTGACATTGGATTACTGGATTGGTGTATTGGCGGACCGAAGTGTGGAAAAGCTGGAGCTGTCAACGCGCAACCTGTTGCGCATGGGATTGTATCAATTGGCTTTTCTCGACCGTGTACCCGACCATGCCGCAGTCAATGAAACGGTTTTGTTGGCTCCCAAGCGCACAAAGGGCTTTGTCAATGCCATTCTTCGCGCTTTTTTGCGTGAGAATAAGCAGATTGCCATGCCCGATTGCAAAAAAGAGCCGTACCGTTATTTATCGGTGCAATATTCTTTTGCAATTCCCATTTGTGAGGCTTTTGTAAAAAATTTCGGCTTTGAGAGAACGCAAAGCCTGTTTGCCGCTTTTGGCAGGCAACCGTTGCTTACTTTGCGTACCAATACGCTGCATATAACGCGAGACGCCTTGCTTGCCCGTTTGCGTGCGGAGGGTTTGGACGTGCTTCCCACATCGGAAAGTCCCGTTGGCATTCGGTTGCTTTGCAACGCATCGCCAACCAACATGACCGGCTTTTCGGAGGGCGATTTTTTTGTGCAGGACGAGGCATCGCAACTGTGTGTTACGGCGCTTGATGCACATGCGGGTATGACGGTTATGGATGTGTGTGCCTGCCCCGGCTCCAAATCGTTTGGTGCCGCTATGGATATGGAGAACCGAGGACGTGTATTGGCCTGCGATTTGCATGCCAACAAGCTTTCGCTGGTAAGGAGCGGAGCCGAACGCTTGGGGATTTCGATTATTGAGACGGAGGCGCGCGATGCGCGGACTGTTTGCACCGCATGGCAGGGAATTGCCGACCGTGTGCTTTGCGATGTACCCTGCTCCGGTTTTGGCGTGTTTGCCAAAAAACCCGATTTACGTTATAAAGATATCAAAAAAAGCGAGGCGCTTCCCGATATTCAATTGGCAATTGCCTCCGCGGCATCGAACTATGTAAAAAAGAACGGTTTGCTTGTGTATTCTACCTGTACCATTCTCCCGCGCGAAAACGAAGAAAATGTTTCCCGCTTTTTGGAACGGCATGGGGATTTTTCGCTTTTATGGGAACGCACCCTTTATCCGGATACCGATGGAACCGACGGCTTTTATATCGCGGTACTCAAACGCAACGGATGAGTCGGTGAACCTTGTTTTTGGTTTGCGCCATATATTAACAGGCATATTGCAAATGTTTGATATAAAAAATAAAGAAAGGAGAAGCCGAATGGAGGTTTTGCAAAAAAAAGAACTGCTATCCATGATGCCGGAAGAGCTTGAGGCGTGGATGACAGAAGTCGGCGAGCCGAAATACCGTGTCAAGCAACTGTTTCCTCGGTTGCATCAAGGACA
>CAYYCU010000015.1:3882-5790 GCA_964470415.1 uncultured Ruminococcus sp. | reverse complement strand
TTTTTGCATCTTGTCAACTGTGCGGACGGTATCAATATCGGCTATCGCCACATTTCTCTTTCCACCTGCGGGTTGGTAGATAAAATTCGGCAGTTGATGGAGGAGAAGCTTCCCATTACGCTCTCCATTTCTTTGCACGCGCCGGATGATGAAACGCGTTCCGCGATTATGCCGATTAACAATCGTTGGAATGTGGATAGCCTTTTGGAGGCTTGCCGCCTTTATTTTATAAAAACCGGCAGAAGGATTTCCTTTGAGTACACCTTGATAAAGGGGAAAAACGATTCTCCCGAAAATGCGCAAAAGCTGGCGCGGGTTCTCAATGCCAAGCTTCGTTCCCGCACCGAGACCATGCCGATTCACGTCAATTTGATTCCCGTGAATGCGGTGAAAGAAACCGGCTTTCACCATTCTTCTCAAAAAGCGGTTGCCGCCTTTGCCCGTGTTTTGGAGTCTCATGGAATTCGCGCTACGGTGCGCCGCAAGCTGGGTTCCGATATCAATGCATCGTGCGGTCAGCTTCGCCGTGCGGCAATGGCGGCAAAGAATGCCGATGCATCGATGGAATAAGCAAAACGGCTTTTAAAAAATTTTTGTCCTCCTTTTCATTGCCCTTGCTTTTGGCTACATATTCTTGGGAGGAAGAAAAATGAATGCGAAAAAACAGGAAAGGCAGCGACATTTTTGGGAGAAGGTAACGGCTTTGCTCCTTATCTTGGCGATTGCCACGGGTTGGATTGTATTTGATTGCCTGTTTGCACCGTTTGCCGCAAACGCCCTAACGGTTGAAATTCCGAATTGTTGCGGACAGCGGCTGGATGCGTTGTCGCTTCCGGATTGGCTGACGGTTGAAGTGGAATACCGCTATGATGCCAACACGGCGGCGGGAGTCGTGCTGTCCCAAAGTCCCGTTGGCGGTTCCCATCGCAAATTGGTACCGCCCGATTCTTCGTACGGTATTTCATTGACGGTCAGTCTCGGCGAGGAGACGGTGATACTGCCGAATATGGTGGGACGCGACATCCGAGAGGTAACATCGGAACTGCGAAAAATGGGACTTTGCGTTGAAAGTCAAACGGTTGAGGGCGCGTATCCGGAGGGAAAAATTTTTGCGGCAGAACCGCGGTCGGGCACCGAGGTTCCCATTGGCACAAAGGTTATGCTGTCGGTCAGCGGCGGCATGCCTTGCCGAGAAGTAACGGTGCCGGATGTGCGCGGACTGACGCGTGCGGACGCGCTGGTACAGCTTTGGTTGGCACAGCTGGAGGTTGCGCAAGTATTGCAAGAACCGTCCGAAGCGCCGGAGGATACCGTTTTTCGGCAAAGTCATCAACCCGGAACATTGGTAACGGCCGGTACAAAAATTACACTGTACGTCAGCCAAATGCCGGAAGAATAACGAAAGCCGATTGGAATAGGAAACTACTTTTTGAAAGGGGTGTGCGGAAGGACCGGCCGGGCTTTCCGCCGCAAATTCAATATGACATATCAAGGATACGGACGGGTAATTAAGGGCGTTGGCGGACTGTTTACGGTGCGCCTGTTTGACGGAGATGCGCGGTTGCACCGGGAGCCGTATATTCCGATGCCGTTGGACGGTCTGACGGTGTTTGCAAGAGGACGCGGCGTATTGCATCGCAAGGGCGCGTTGTTGGTGGGAGACCTGGTGGAGGTCGTTTACGACAGCGGTTCTTTTACGGCGGCGGATGACGGCAAGTTCGTTCCGGCTCCCGACGGCGCGGGAATTGCCATTCACCGCGTTTTGGATCGCCGCTGTGCGCTCATTCGTCCGCCAATGGCAAATTTGGACGTTTTGTTTGTCACGCTGGCGGCGGCATCTCCCGATCCGATATTGGAAACGGTTGACAAATTGATTGCCATTGCCGAATTTAACCGTATTGAGCCTGT
>CAYYCU010000015.1:0-3782 GCA_964470415.1 uncultured Ruminococcus sp. | reverse complement strand
CGGATTGCGCGCGGGAAAAATACAACGCGTTATGTGGAGCTGTATCCGTTGTCGGAGAAAGCCGATTGCGGTTTTCTTGCCGATACGCCCGGCTTTACAATGTTGGATTTTGAACGGTTTGATTTTTTTGAGAAAGAGGACTTGCCGGAGACTTTTCGTGAGTTTGTTCCGTTCATCGGCAAATGCCGTTATAAAAAATGCACCCATACCAAAGAGGAAGGGTGCGCCGTTTTGGCGGCGGTTCAACGCGGTGAAATTGCCGCATCCCGCCATATAAGTTTTGTCTCTTTATATGACGTATTGAAAAAGAAAACAAAGTGGTAATCAAAATTTTTCAGCCCCCACAGGTGCTCCGTTTGGAGTGCCTGCGGGGGCTTTTTTGGAGTTGGCAATTGTTTTGTTAGGTCGATATTCCGGCAAATTGATTGCTGTACAGCTTGGCATATTCGCCGTTTAAGGCAAGCAGTGTCTCGTGGTTGCCGATTTCCACGACATTGCCATCGCGGATAACCGCAATCATATCGGCATCGCGAATGGTAGAGAGACGGTGTGCGATGATGAGAGAGGTTCTGTTTTTCATCAGCGCCACCATGGCCTGCTGAATGTGCATTTCGGTTCTGGTATCCACATTGGAGGTGGCTTCATCGAGAATCAAAATTTTGGGATTGGCAAGCACGGCACGCGCAATTGCCAAAAGCTGTCGTTGTCCTTGCGAGAGATTGGAGCCCGATTCGGTCAAAAGGGTATCGTATCCGTCCGGCAGACGTTCAATAAAACGGTCGGCTTTTGCGGTCGCGGCGGCGGCTTTCATGGCATCGTCATCGGCTTCCGGATGTCCGTACTTGATATTGTTGCGGATAGTATCCGAAAAAAGTACCGTATCTTGCAGCACAATGGCAATCGAGCGGCGCAACGTTGCTTTTGGAATGTCGGTAATGTTTACGCCGTCAATCGTAATTCTGCCTCCGTTTAATTCATAAAAGCGCGTTAACAGATTGACAACGGTTGTTTTGCCGGAGCCCGTTGCTCCGACAATGGCAATTTTTTGCCCCTGCTTTACCGAGAGATTCAGTCCCTTCAGCACCGGCTCGTTGGGGACATATCCGAATTGAATGTTTTCAAATTCGATATCTCCGCGCATTTCGGCAATCGAAAAATCGTTTTTTCCTTCATCAATTTCATCGGGTGTGTCCATAATTTCAAAAATACGCTCTGCGCCCGCCAAAGCGGTCAGAATACTGGAATATTGGTTTGCGATTTGGTTGATTGGGCGCGTAAATTTTTTGGAATATTGAAGCATGGCCTGAATGCTGCCTATGGTAATGCTGCCGCGGCCGGACAGTATCATCCAGCCGCCCGTTGCGGCAATCAAGACGTATTGCAGGTTGCCGATGAAGTTCATAATCGGTCCCATAATCGAACCCCATACGCGGGCATTGATAGAACAGGAGCGGAGCTCTTCCGATACGGCGCCGAATTTTTCAACAGCCTCATTCTCCTTGCCGTATGCCACCACGGTTTTATAAGAGGTAACGGTTTCCTCTACCTGCCCGTTCAGCTGACCGAGCAGTGTTTGCTGGCGGATGAAAAATTTGCGCATGAATTTTGCCAAAGAGGAGGAAACAAAAATGGAAAGCGGAATAGTAACCAAGGCAATCAGCGTCATCAGCGGGCTGTAATACAGCATCATGCAAAATGCGCCGATTAAAGTCAAGAGGCAGGAGAAAAGCGTGGTCACGGATTGTGAAATTGCATTGGAAAGATTTTCTACATCGTTTGTCATACGCGACATAATGTCGCCGTGGCGGTGGGTGTCGGTATAACGAATGGGAAGCTTGGAAATTTTGCGGAAGAGGTCATTTCGCATGATGCGAACCGTGCTTTGCGAGAGCCTTGCGGCCAACACCTCTTGGAAAAAGGAAAGAACCGCGCTGCATACAAAAATGATAGCCATTAAAACGAGATAAAAGGTCAGCGCTTCCATATCAACGGTCAGCTTTCCGCTTTCCGCATCAATTTTGATGGTATCAATGGCGTTTGCCTGAAAGGCGGGGCCTGCCAGCTCTGCGGCGGTAACGGCAAGCATAATCAGCAAAAGAAGAACCAAAAGGACATTGTTTTTTCCGATGTAATGCAACAGGCGCTTTAAGGTATGCTTTGTGTTTTTCGGCTTTTCGGCATTCATTCTGGCGTGAGACGGGCCGCCGCGGCGCGGTCCCATTTGAATGACGGGAGGATTGTTTGCGGCGGAAGACTTGTTCGGTGCGCGATTCATCAGAGTATCCCCCTTTCACTTTGCTTTGCCTGAGAGTTATAAATGTCACGGTAGGTTTCGCTGGTTTGCATCAGAATGTCATGCGGCGCGCAGTCGGTTATGGTGCCGTTTTCCAATACGGCAATGCGGTCGGCACCTTTCACACTTGCAATGCGTTGCGCAATCAAGATTACGGTGGTATCCTTTAGATTTTCCCGCAAGGCTTTTTGAAGCTTGGCCTCGGTTGCCAAGTCCAGCGCCGAGGTGGCGTCATCCAAAATCAGGATTTCGGGATTTCGCGTCAATGCGCGGGCAATGGAAAGCCGTTGCTTTTGCCCGCCGGAGAGCGATGCGCCCTTTTCGGCAATCCATGTGTCGTATCCATCGGAAAATCCGGTAACAAAACCGTCCGCTTGTGCGATTTGCGCGGCGTGTTCAATTTGCGAGCGAGAGGCGTTTGGATCGCCCCAGCAAATGTTTCCGGCAACGGTATCGGAAAACAGCTCGCTTTTTTGCATCACATAGCCGATTTTCTGCCGCAGGGCGGCGAGGTCGTATTTTTCAATCGGAATGCCGTTGATTTCAACGGTTCCGTCTGTTGCATCGTAAAATCGCGGAATCAGATTTACCAGCGAAGTTTTGCCGCATCCGGTTGCACCGATGATAGCAAAGGTTTCGCCTTTTTTAATATCCAAATGAATGTTATGCAAAACCGGTCTGCCTGTTGCCGTAGGATAGCGGAAAGAAACATCTTTCATGGAAATGACGGTGGGTGCCAACGGATTGGTTCCGGTATCGGTTCCGCCGCAAATGACCGGTTCGGTTTCCAAGATTTCGGAAATCCGTTTTGCGGACGCCATGGCGCGGGAAATGGATTGGAACATCATGGTTACCATCATGACGGACGAGACGACCTGTGTGACATAGGTGATACCTGCCATAATGGTACCGGTTGTCATGCCCGTATCGGCAACCGAATTGATTTGTACACCGCCCAGCCAAATCAGCGCAATGACCGTACCGTTTTGAATGATATGCAAAACGGGCGTTACGATTGCCATGAGCTTGAGTACACGGTAGTTTACGGCGCAAAGCCCTCCGTTCGCTTCGGAAAAGCGCTCGTATTCATAATCTTCGCAGACGTATGCCTTTACCATGCGTGCACCGCTGACATTTTCCTGTACGACCGAGTTGACATTGTCCAACTTCTTCTGCATGGCGGAATACATGGGAATGGCACGGGAGAGTACGATAATCAGTGTAACAAGCAGAATGGGCAGAGAGAGTAACAGGACGGTGCCAAACTCTACTTCCAGCATCAGCAGCATGACGGTGCCGCCGAGAAAGAACATGGGGGCGCGAACGAACATACGCAACAGACTTTCTACAAATTCCACAATCATGGAGATGTCATTTGTTATACGCGTAACAAGTGAACCGGTGGTAAAACGGTCGGTTTGTTCAATCGAAAGTGACATCACGCGGCGGTAGGCATCGCGGCGCAGGTCATTTCCAAAACTTTGTGCTG
>CAYYCU010000014.1:7493-18348 GCA_964470415.1 uncultured Ruminococcus sp. | reverse complement strand
ACCGAGAACCCGTACTTTTTTTAATTGAGAAAAGTGCCGTTGCCATACACCGCAATGGCGGTTGGATAGGAATTTGCGGAGAAATGGCGGCGGATTTGCATCTTACCCAACGTTTTTGCGACATGCGGATTGATGAGCTTTCGGTCTCTGCCCCCTATCTCCTCGGCGTACGCGGAAAAATTTGCGACTGTCGATAAAAAATGCCTCCCGACAATCGGCGCATTCTTGCCGATGGTCTTTTCAGAAAGGAAATTACCATGCTCTTTCAAAAAAATACAAAAAAAGATGCCGAATTGCTGGCAGTGGCAAACGGCACGGCAATCCCCCTCTCCGAAGTACCGGATGAGGTTTTTGCATCTGGAATGCTCGGAGTCGGATTTGCCGTAAATCCGACCGATGGAACGGTTTACAGTCCCGTTTCCGGCAAAATAGAAAGCATTACGGAAAGTAAGCACGCCTATACCATTCAAACCGATGACGGGCTGGATGTATTGGTACACATCGGAATTGATACGGTTTCGCTAAAAGGTGAAGGCTTTTTGCCAATGGTAAAAACGGGAAATCGGATAAAGGCGGGCGATATATTGGCAAGAGTCGATTTGAATCTCCTGCACGAAAAAAAGCATCCGACCGTCATTCCCGTTATCGTTACAAATGCGGAAAAAATATCGGTCAAGGAAGTGCGCACCGGATCCGTAATCGGAGGAAAAGAATGCATTTTGCGATATAAAATCAAAAAATGATACTGTAATTTTCGCATATTCAGAGAAAGGTTTATTTTTATGTCAGAAGCTGCTATCAAGCAACCGAGAGGCGCAAACTTCTTCAGCATTTTGCAACGCATCGGACGGGCTTTCATGCTTCCCATTGCGTTATTGCCAATTGCGGGACTGTTGCTCGGCATTGGTTCGTCATTCACCAATATCGCGACCTTGGAGACCTACAACCTCATGGCATTTATGGGACCCGGCACCGTGCCCTATTCCGTTTTCAGTATGCTGGCATCGGTTGGAACCGTGATTTTTGACAATCTCCCCTTGCTGTTTGCCATGGGTGTTGCGCTCGGTATGGCGGAAAACGAAAAAGCAACCGCCACATTGTCTGCAGCCATTGCATTTTTTGTCATGCACAAAACCATCAGCGTCCTGTTGGATATCAGCGGAAAGCTGGAAAGCAATGTCTTGCAAGACGGTGCCGTTGCCAATGTCGTTGGCATTCAATCGTTACAAATGGGGGTTTTCGGGGGCATTATTGTAGGGCTTGGCGTTGCCGCGCTGAACAACCGTTTTTATAAAATCAAGCTTCCGAACATCATTTCCTTTTTTGGCGGAACACGGTTTGTGCCGATTATTTCTACTGCGGTTTATCTTTTGGTCGGCGTGTTGATGTTTTTTGTTTGGCCGTTTATTCAAAGCGGCATTTATGCATTGGGGGACCTTGTCCTGCGCTCCGGATATGCGGGAACCTTTATTTACGGATTGATTGAGCGCATTCTCATTCCGTTCGGATTGCACCATGTATTCTACCTTCCCTTTTGGCAAACCGGCGTAGGCGGATCCGCAATGATTGACGGCACCATGGTTTACGGTGCGCAAAATATTTTCTTTGCCGAATTGGCTTCTCCGTCTACCGCGGCATTTTCCGTTTCGGCGTGCCGCTTTATGAGCGGAAAATTTCCGCTTATGATATTCGGACTTCCGGGTGCGGCGCTTGCCATGTACACCTGCGCAAAGCCCGAAAAGAAAAAGGTTGCCGGAAGCCTGTTGCTTTCGGCGGCTCTGACCTCCATGCTAACAGGCATTACGGAACCTTTGGAATTTACGTTTCTGTTTGTAGCGCCTGCTTTATATGTGATACACTCTGTTTTAGCAGGTCTGTCGTATATGTTGATGCATATATTGAATGTCGGCGTTGGAATGACCTTTTCCGGCGGTTTGATTGACCTGTTTTTGTTTGGCGTTTTGCAAGGAAATGCAAAAACCAATTGGCTGATGATTCCGTTGGTCGGCATTGTTTATTTCTTTGTTTATTTCCTGTTGTTCCGCTTTATGATTCGAAAATTCCGGTACGTTACACCGGGACGCGAGCAGGACACGGAAACAAAGCTCTATACCCGTGCGGATTATCAGGCAAAAAAAGACGATGTTGCAAGCGGCCGTCCCACGGAAAAAAAGAATCCAAATCAAACAAACGCCGCACTTATTTTGGAAGGACTCGGCGGAAAAGACAATGTTGTAGGGCTGGACTGTTGTGCAACGCGGCTTCGCGTCACGGTAAAAGACGCACAGCTTGTAAATGAATCAAAGCTGAAACAAAGCGGTGCCGCCGGCGTGATTCGAAAAGGAATCGGTGTGCAGGTGGTATATGGACCGCAAGTTTCCGTTATCAAAAGCGAGCTGGAAGAATATATCAATCAACTGTTATAGTAAATCGGGGCTGTCTCAAATGCTCTGTAAATTGCATTTGAGACAGCCCCAATAGCTTTTAATGAAAAAATCAAGTTTTCTTTACCGTGACCGTTTGACAGCGGGGACAGGTGACGTCAATCGTTCCCTTTCCCTTTGGAACGCGCAAAACCGCTTTGCATTTCTTGCATTTGAAATAACAATGAGTTTTACGCTCGCGGAACATTTGACGGCGCAATGCGAATTTCTTTTTTCGCTTTTGAAAAAAGCCGAGAAAAGCGAAAAGCTCGCGTTGTCTTTTGGGAATGTTGCGGGAAAAGCAACGAAAATTAGTCCAAACAATCAAACCCAATGACACCAACCATAAAAAGCTCATATACGGGATATACGCCAAAAGAACGCAAATCAATGCAACAATCAGCAAAAAGTTGTTCAGCTTATCGTTTCCGTAACGGCCGCTCATAAATCTTGCAAAGCGCTGCCCCATTCGAGCAAACCACCCCTTCATATTTCCGATACCTCTCATTCTTTCTTTTCGTAAAACATTATAAGCAGAAAGAATAACCGAATTTCAACTGTTTATGAAGTTTTGTTGAATTTTTCAGATTGCTTGCAATCTTTTTTCAAGATTGGCGCGAATTGCCAAAATAAAATCACGGGAATTTACCGCCGTAACAGATGTGCCTTCCGCGACCAAGCCAACCAAATCTTTGGTCATCATACCGGCATGCAAGGTGTCCATACAAGCGCCCTCCAGTGCATTTGCAAAGGCGACCAAATCGGAGAGTCCGTCCAATTCGCCTCTCTTGCGAAGCGCACCGGACCATGCGTAAATGGTTGCCATGGGATTGGTAGAAGTCTCCTCCCCCTTAAGATAACGATAGTAGTGTCTGGTTACGGTACCGTGCGCGGCTTCATATTCGTATTTCCCGTCCGGGGAAACAAGAACGGAAGTCATCATGGCAAGTGAACCGAAAGCGGTGGAAACCATGTCGCTCATGACGTCACCGTCATAATTCTTGCAAGCCCAAATAAAGCCACCCTCACTGCGGATAACGCGGGCAACCGCATCGTCAATCAAGGTGTAAAAATAGGTAATTCCGACTTCTTCAAAGGCTTTTTGATATTCATTTTCAAAAATTTCCTGAAAAATCAATTTAAAGGTTTGATCGTATTGCTTGGAAATCGTATCTTTTGCGGAAAACCAAAGGTCCTGCTTGGTATTCAGCGCATATTGGAAGCAGGAGTGTGCAAAGGAACGAATGGAAGAATCCTTGTTATAGCTTCCTTGCAACACGCCTCCGCATTCAAAATCATAAACGGTTTCCCGAAACAGTTCTTTTCCGTCTTGCGCGGTAAACACCAGCTCTGCCTTGCCCTCCGTGGGAACACGGTACTCTGTTGCCTTATATATGTCACCGTATGCGTGACGTGCAATGGTAATGGGCTTTTTCCAGTTGCGAACAGCCGGGTGAATGCTGTCAATCAAAATCGGCGCACGAAATACCGTTCCGTCCAAAATGGCGCGAATGGTACCGTTCGGGCTCTTCCACATTTCACTCAAATGGTATTCTTCCACACGTTGCTTATTGGGCGTAATGGTTGCACATTTCACGGCAACACCGTATTTTTGTGTGGCATAGGCAGAATCAAACGTTACACGGTCCTTTGTCTTTTCTCGCTCCGGCAAGCCGAGGTCATAATACTCGGTTTTTAAATTTACAAAAGGAAGCAACAGTTCGTCCTTAATCATTTTCCATAAAATGCGCGTCATTTCATCGCCGTCCATCTCAACCAACGGCGTTTTCATTTCAATTTTTTTCATATTCAATTCCTCCGAACCATAAAAAGTGTCTTGCTTTTAAATTTGTGATTTGGTATAAGCCAAGAGATTGCCGGCCTTAAGAATGGCTTTTTGGCGTTCTGTAAAGGAACAAACAAGAGGAATCGTTTCTCCTGTTGTTTCGTTCCGCAGCAACATGCTTCCGCTTTCCATTCCGGCCCATACATCCGAAACAGAGAGCATATCGCCTTGAGAAACCTTTTCGTAATCTTCCGCATTTGCAAAGGTCAGCGGCATAATGCCCGCGTTAATCAAATTGGCAACGTGAATCCGCGCAAAGCTCTTGGTAATGACGGCACGAACACCGAGATAAAGCGGAACCAGCGCCGCATGCTCACGGGAAGAACCTTGACCGTAGTTGGCGCCGCCCACCACAATGCTCTTGCCTGCCGCTTTGGCACGTTCCGGAAAGGTTTTATCGCATACACCGAAGCAAAATTGAGAAAGATGCGGAATATTGGAACGGTACGGCAAAATTTTGGCACCTGCCGGCATAATATGGTCGGTTGTAATGTTGTCGCCCACCTTTAAGACGAGCTCGGCACGGATTGTATCCTCCTGCGGATAGCAATCCGGGAATTTTTTGATATTGGGACCGCGCAGAATTTCAAGTGTTTTTGCTTCTTCAACAGACGCAGGCGCCAAAACCGCGCTGTCATCAATTTTAAATTGCTTGGGCATTTCGATGTGCGGCATTTCGCCCAATGCAATCGGATCGGTAATTTCACCGGTTAATGCGGCGGCAACCGCAGTTTCCGGAGAAACCAAATATACCTTGGCATCGGCAGTTCCGCTTCTTCCTTCAAAATTTCGGTTGAAAGTACGAAGGCTGACGCCGGCGGAATTCGGAGAAAAGCCCATCCCGATGCAAGGACCGCATGCGCATTCCAAAACACGGGCCCCGCTCGCCAAAATATCGGAAAGAGCCCCGCAGTCGGCAAGCATGGAAAGTACCTGCTTGGAACCCGGAGAAATGGAAAGACTGACTTCCGGCTTGATCGTTTTGCCCTTTAGCAATGCCGCTACCTTTAACATGTCAAGCAACGAGGAATTGGTACAGGAACCGATACATACCTGATCGACTTTTGTACCTTTCAGGCTTTCCACCGTTACAACACGGTCGGGACTGTGCGGGCAGGCAATCAACGGCTTCAGCGTTGCAAGATCGATCTCAATCACACGGTCATATACGGCGTCCGGATCGCTTGCAAGCGGTACGTAATCGTTTTCGCGTCCTTCTGCACGCAAAAATTCACGTGTAATTTCATCGGACGGGAAAATGGATGTTGTTGCGCCGAGCTCGGTTCCCATATTGGTAATGGTTGCCCGTTCGGGAACGGAAAGACTTTGAATACCTTCCCCGCCCCATTCGATAATGGAACCCACACCGCCTTTCACCGACAAAATCCGTAAGATTTCCAGGCTGACATCTTTTGCCGTCACAAAAGGACGCAACTTACCCGTCAACTGCACTTTAATCATCTTCGGCATGGTAATGTAATAAGCACCGCCGCCCATGGCAACCGCAACGTCCAGTCCGCCCGCACCGAAAGCAAGCATGCCGATGCCGCCTCCGGTTGGCGTATGGCTGTCCGAACCAATCAGCGTTTTACCGGGAATGCCAAAACGTTCCAGATGTACCTGATGACAAATTCCGTTGCCGGGACGTGAAAAATAGATGCCGTGTTTTTTTGCAATCGACTGAATAAAGCGGTGGTCATCTGCATTTTCAAAGCCGGATTGGAGCGTATTGTGGTCAATGTAGGCTACGCTTCGCTCGGTACGGACACGGTCAATCCCCATTGATTCAAACTCCAAATACGCCATGGTTCCGGTCGCATCTTGCGTCAGCGTTTGGTCAATACGCAAGGCAACCTCGCTTCCCACGGTCATATCCCCGCTTATCATATGTGCTTTGATGATTTTTTGCGCAATGGTAAGTCCCATATTACATTTCCTCCTTATTCTCGATAAATGCTTTTGCATTTGCAATGTGTTCCGTCATATATTTTTCGGCAAGTTCTGCATTGTGTGCGGCAATGGCTTCAAAAATGTCTCTGTGCTCCTGTGCGGAATAAACGGAGCGCACATCGTTCTCCACCGATGCCTTACGGTATTTTAATACCTTTTTATGAAGCGGCACGAGCGTATCGTAAAGTGACAGGCTTCCGCAAAAGCGATAAATCAGCAAATGAAACTTACTGTCCATTCCGTTGATGCGGTCGGCGTCCCGTTTGGGAACGTAAAATTCCTGAAGTTCTATTGCCTCGCGCAATTCTTCAATCTGTTCGTCTGTAATATTTTGCGCCGCTTTGTAAGCGGCAAGTCCTTCTATCCGCATACGGATATCCAAAATGTCAATCAAATCTCTTTTGCTGACGCCGATTACAAAAATTCCTTTTGGCGTAATTTCAATAACGTGCTCCTGCTCCAAACGGCGCAGTGCCTCACGAATCGGCGTTCGGCTGACGCCAAGATCATTCACCAGTTTGAGTTCGGTTAAAATTTCACCCGGTTGATATTTTCCGGAAAGAATTTCCAGCTCCAAACGCTCAAACACCTGTTCCGCCAAAGATATATTTCTATGCTCTATCATTTTGCTCCCTCTTTCTCATATTCTTGTAAAACGATCGCCGGAAATTTCTTCGATTTTTTCTTCCAGTTCCATTACGGAAAGCGAGGTTTGTCTCCCGCCCTCGTACTCTCGGTCAATCCATTCTTTTAAGGCAATCACAAGGGGATCATGCTTATCAACCGCTTCCAGCGCACTCAACCGATAATTTTCGTTGATCCAATAAGCAATACCGGCAAGTCCCGATGTTTTGCCGAGCAAAACGGAGGCGGGACGGTTTAAAATCTTTTTGGTGTCGAAAATGTTGTAAATTTCCTCATCCTTCAGCAATCCGTCCGCATGAATTCCTGCGCGTGTAACGTTAAAATTCTTTCCGACAAACGGCGTCATCGGAGGAATTTTATAGTGCATTTCACGGGAAAAATATTCTGCGATTTCGGTAATGGCAGTCGGATCCATACCGTCAAAAGAACCGCGCAAAGAAGCATATTCAAACACCATTGCTTCCAACGGCACATTGCCGGTACGTTCTCCGATGCCGAGCAAAGAACAGTTGACGCCGCAAGCACCGTAAAGCCATGCTGTGGTTGCATTGGTAACGGCTTTGTAAAAATCATTGTGACCGTGCCACTCCAGCATTTCGCTGGGAACATCGGAATAATGCTGCAAACCGTAAACAATACCGGGAACACTGCGCGGAATTGCAACTTCGGGGTACGGAATGCCGTAGCCCATCGTGTCGCACGCACGGATGCGTACCGGAATTTTGGCATCGGCTGACATCTTCATCAATTCATTGACAAACGGTACCACAAAGCCGTAAAAATCGGCGCGGGTAATATCTTCCAAATGACAGCGCGGCATAACACCGGCTTCAAAAGCCTCGGCAACAGCGGAGAGATAATAATCCATACATTGCTTACGCGTCATCTTCATTTTTTTAAAAATATGGTAATCGCTGCAAGATACCAAAATTCCCGTCTCGCGAATGCCGAGATCCTTTACCAGCTTAAAATCCTCTTTGCTGGCGCGAATCCATGTGGTAATTTCCGGAAAGCGAAGTCCAAGCGCCTGGCATTGCTCCACGGCTTCCCTGTCTTTTTTACTGTATACAAAAAATTCCGTTTGGCGAATGATACCGTAAGGTCCGCCCAGCTTTGACATCAGTTTATATAAATCAACAATCTGCTTTACCGTGTACGGCTCCACCGATTGCTGACCATCGCGAAAAGAAGTATCGGTAATCCAAATATCCTCCGGCATGCCAATCGGCACACGGCGATGGTTAAAGGTTACACGCGGAACATCGGTGTACGGAAAAACTTCGCGATATAAATTCGGCTCTGCAATATCCTGAAGTGAATATTTGTAATTTTTTTGCTCCAGCAAATTGGTCTTGGAAGAAATCTCTATCATTTCTTGTTCCTCCATTCTTGTTTTAATGTATACAATTATACATCTCGATGCTGTATTTGTCAATACTTTTTTTCGCTTTTATTGTATTTTTTTGAAAAAATAAAGATAGATATTGACAAGCCGTTGAAAAAAGAATAAAATAATGACAAAACAATTCGTCAAAAAGGAGTTTATCATGACAAAAAAAGAACTTTTTGAAATTTCTCAAGAAAAATTCAATATATACGGCGGTATTCTTTTTCACAACCAAGAATTTGAATCCGAAAGCAATGCGTGTGTCTCTTATGATTTTTCCTGTCCGGAATTTAAGGAACTGAAAGAAAAATACAATCTGGAAGCGGTTGCGGGAAAAGGCAGTGATTTTACAAAGGCAAAACGGCTGCTGCACTTTCTTGCAGACAATTGGAAAACACACCAGCCATGGTATGACGGTCACGTGGCATGCAACGCCTTGGCATTGTTGGAATACAGCTTTGGAAATCCGGAACACGGCATCAATTGCAAATACAAATCCAAGGTTTTGGAAGAATGTTGCCTCGCTTTGGGCATTTATGCAAGACGCGTTTTTATCATGCCCTACTCTCCTTATGACTTTGACAATCATGTGGTAACGGAAATATACGACCGAAAAATGAAAAAGTGGATTATGTTGGATCCGACCTTGGACGCCTATGTAATAAATGAAGAAAAAACACCGCTTTCCATTTGGGAAATCAGAGACTGTTTTGCAAATATGCACTTTGCCACAATTGTTTTTTCCAATGAGAAAATATCAAATCCCAAAAAATGCGCGCAAAAAGTCGATAATATGGAAGCAACGGCATATATTTGCAAAAATTTGTTTTATTTGGAAATTGATAAAGAAAACAAGTTCGGCGATTGCGAAGCCTCTCTGCTCTTTTGTCCCAAGCATTATTCCATTAAACAAAAAGCCATACAAAATATGGAATACCGTCTTGCAAATTTGGATGACAGCCATGCGGAATGGAGAGAAATATTTGAAAAAAGACTTGAGGAAGCAAAAAATGAAAAAGAGCCGGTCAAAAATTGCATTGATGCAATGCTTGCTTCTCCCGACAATAACCGATAAAAGGATATCTGCTTATGAAATTGATGATTGCTTCCGACATACACGGATCCGCCGCCTACTGCAAACAGCTTTTAGACGCTTATCAAGCAGAAGCTCCCGACCGTTTTTTGCTTCTCGGCGATTTGCTTTATCACGGACCGCGCAACAATCTTCCAACGGAATATGCGCCCAAGCTTGTCATTGAAATGCTGAACGGAATTGCAAAGGATTTACTTTGCGTACGCGGGAATTGCGATACGGAAGTTGACCAAATGGTATTAAAATTTCCGATTCTTGCCGATTATGCATGGCTGGATGTAAACGGCTTTCGGATTTTTGCTACACACGGACACCTTTTCGGAGAAGAAAATCCGCCTCCGTTGGCAAAAAACGATATTTTGCTTTGCGGTCATACCCATGTACCGCGTTGCCGCCGATATGAAGACTTTGTTTATATCAATCCCGGCTCTGTCTCCATTCCAAAAGAAAACACGCCGCATTCCTATCTGATTTTGCAAGACCGTACCTTTACATGGAAAACGCTTGACGGAAACACCTACCAAAGCGAAACGCTTTAACCGTTCCGTTTTGCAAAGACATACCCGTATACACCGGAGCAGGCAACCGCCAATTGACGGTTGCCTGCTCCGGTGTTGCCGTTTCGATGCTTTTTTAATCCATTCCAAATTGTTTCAACTGCCTTTTTGCACAATTTCTCTGACCGCGTCCGCAAAAGCATCGGCATGGGCGCCGGTATTGTATATGCCGGGACTGACGCGGATTGCACCGCCCAACGGTGTTTGCAAGGTAGCGTGCCCCAATGCGGAACAATGATAACCGGTACGAACGCAAAAGCCGCGGCGATCCAATTCCCGTCCCATACTGTCGGCGGAAAAATTCTCCACACTAAACAGCAAAACAGAACCGCGGTGCCGTGGAGCATACAGTCGAACGCCCGGAACGTCCAGCAACCGATTGGCAAGATTGCCGTTCCATTCGCGCAAATACGTTCCGATATTTTCAACTCCCAACCGTTTCACGGTTCGAATCCCCTCACAAAGTCCCGCTATGGCAGGCGTTGGCAAAGTTCCCGCCTCATAACGTTCCGGCGCATCCTCCGGCATACTGCCTTCCAAAGAATTAAAACCGCTTCCCCCTTCTATCAAGGTATCGGCATCTGTTCCCTCTCCGAGCAAAAGCATTCCGCTCCCCTGCGGTCCCAATAAACCTTTATGCCCCGGAACGCAAAGCGCATCAATTTGCATGCGGCTCATGTCAATCGGAATATGACCGGCAGACTGCGCCGCATCTACAACGAACAAAATTCCGTAGCGCTTGCACAGGGCGCCGATTTCCTTTAATGGCAGTACGGCAGAACAAATATTGGAAGCATGCGCGCAAATCAGCATGCGCGTCTGCGGCTTGATGAGAAGCTCGATGCCGCTGCAAATTGATTGCGGTGTACTGTCCTCCGACAAAACCTCGGTCGGAAAAACATCGTAAGAAATAAAATTACGGTGCGCCAATTTGTAAATCGGACGAAATACCGC
>CAYYCU010000014.1:3181-7393 GCA_964470415.1 uncultured Ruminococcus sp. | reverse complement strand
TCAAAGCATGCTGTGCTTGCATGGCTTGTGTCATGGATCCGATTACGGCAATACAGGTTTGATTTTGCCTGTTTTCGCGCATCATGCCCACCTCCTTCAATGACATCATATGACGAAAAAAGTCGGCGCGTGCACCGCGCACTTTGAAAAATGCGAAAAAGCGTTTTACCGCTTTCGGCTCTTGAATAGTTTTCATATTTCGTGTCCATACTATCGGTATCCGTAAAATTTCTTTATGAAAGGATACTTTTATGAATAAACCGCAAATTATTCGATGCTGTGCGCGGGAAATTTTGGACTCGCGCGGAAATCCGACCGTAGAGGCCACCGTTTTTTTAACCGATGGCACCGTGGGCGTTGCAAGCGTGCCGTCCGGTGCTTCTACCGGTATTTATGAGGCGTATGAGCTACGTGACAAAAATCCGACTCGCTACAACGGGAAAGGCGTTTTGGAGGCGGTAAACAACGTAACAAAGCATATTTCCCCCGCCATTTCCGGTTCTTATGCTTCCGAGCAATCGGAAATAGACCGCATTTTGTGTGAACTGGACGGCAGTGAAAACAAAAGCTTTTTGGGTGCCAATGCAATGTTGGCCGTATCCCTTGCCACCGCACGCGCCGCGGCAAATTTTTACCACCTTCCCCTCTATCGATACCTCGGCGGCGCATCGGCGGATCATCTTCCCGTGCCCATGATGAACATTCTCAACGGCGGCGCACATGCCTCCAATAATGTTGAAATTCAAGAATTTATGATTGCACCCGTAGGTGCTTCGTCCTTTGCCGAGGCTCTGCGCATGGGAAGTGAAATTTATCATGCACTCGGAAAGCTTTTGCGCCGTGAGAACTTTGCCGCAACCGTTGGCGATGAAGGCGGTTTTGCTCCCAATTTGCACGATGATGAAGCGGCATTGGAACTGATTTGCCATGCCATTGAAGAAAGCGGTTATAACACAGACCAGGTCAAAATTGCGCTGGACTGTGCAGCCGGAGAATGGTACAACCAAGACGGAAGCTACCGCATGCCAAAACGAAACCGTCATTACAGCCGTGCCGAATTGATAGACAAATGGTCCTCTCTCTCAAAAAAATATCCGCTGTTCTCCATTGAGGACGGGCTGGATCAACGCGATTTTGAGGGCTGGAGCCAATTGACAAAGCAGTTGGGCGACAGTATGATGCTGGTTGGAGATGACCTGTTTGTAACCAATGAAGCAAGACTGCGGGAAGGCATTCGGCAAAAAGCGGCAAACGCCATTTTAATCAAGCCCAATCAAATCGGTACGCTGACCGAGGTCATTCACGTTATCAGTACGGCAAAAATTGCAGGATACCGTTTTATTCTCTCGCATCGCAGCGGCGAAACCGAGGATACCACGCTGGCCGATCTTTGCGTGGCAATGAATGCGCCTTTCATCAAATCCGGCGCCCCCTGCCGCAGTGAACGCGTGGCAAAATATAACCGCCTTTTGCGAATCGAATCGGCTTTGGGCTTAACGGCGCGTTACGGTTGGAAGACCGAAAAGGTTCAATAAATAAAAATGATATGCCCCCAAAAAGCAGCTGCCTTTTGGGGGCATATCAAAATGCGAATTCGGATTACGTTACACCGGGAAAGCGCGGATGAATCACGTACCGTTCCTCATCGAGATTGTAAAAATTACGGTAAAAATCGGGATCTATTTTTTGAGACAGCGGAGACGGTCTGCAATACCCGATCTGTTGCTTCATCAAAGTACAAAAACGGTTTTCGGCAAAAATCAAATGTTCAACGGAGATAACCTCCAAAAAGCCGAGAAAATAATTCAACTGTTTGCCGGCTTCGGTGTCCGATGCCGATGGAATGGCAAGTCCCGATGGGTGATTATGCGCAAATATCACCGCAGAGGCATTTTTCTCCCAAATCAGTCGAGAAATTTTAGAAGTCTGTATCGTTGTGGAATTCACCACGCCCTCCGAAATGAGGACACAATCCAATAAATTCATGCGGTTATTCAACATCATCATATACAGACATTCATGGTCAACGCCGTGAAAATACGGGTACAAAAAATCCGCAACCTTGCCAAGCGTGTCATACACCTCATCGGATTTTGTATTTTCCATCAGATACCGCCGTTCCAGCTCAACAACCAACTTTAACAAAATCGCACTGGTCTCGCCCATTCCTTTTACCGTACAAAGGCGTTCCAAAGACGCGTTCATTACATTTTGCAAAGAACCGAAATTTTCCAACAGGCTGTGTGCGCACGGATTGGTATCCACACGGGGTTGGGAAAAATAAAACAGCATTTCCAAAAGCTCATGTGTGGCAAAGCCGAAAAAGCCTTCTTTTTTAAAGCGTTCTATCATTCTTTTTCTATGATTTTGATGAACAGCATTCAAAAGTCTCACGCTCCCTCAAAAAATCATTTTCTTTTTAATTTTCCTATTACGCGTCCGCGGCACGATACATCCGAAAAATCGCGCAAAAAAATGGGTGCATACGATGAATTGAGCGAAATCAGGCAATCGCCGCCGTATTCCTTGAAAAAGCCGCAACCGTCCAAAAGAAAAATTCCAAGCTCGCCTTTTTCCACTCTCTCACAGGTCTGTACCAGCAAGATATCTCCGTCTGCGTACTTGGGCTCCATACTGTTGCCGCTGATGCGCAGAGCATAATCGGCATTTGCGGTTTTTTCGGTATTGGGAATACTGATAGACTCCGCGCGTTCCTCATCCAAATAAACGCCGACACCTGCGGAAACCGGAAGCTCATACAATTGAATTTTGCGTTTTTCGGTTCGCAATACTTTTTCGCCGCGTTGATTGCCGGCAAACGGAGTGCGCAACACGCGTCCTTTCTTTTCCTGCGCCAACGGTTTTTCCGCCTGCTCGGAAAGACTTGAACGGCAACGCGCCGCTTCTTGCTCCGCAACGCTTTTTACCAAAGAACGCCCCCACACATCCAATGTGCGGTATGTCTCAATTACGGAGCTCTCCAAAGCGTCCAGCGTATAATTGTTGGTATTTTCCGGGATTCCGCTGACAACGTATTCCAACGTGCATCCCAAGGCATTGCAAATTGCTACCAAACTGGAAAGCTTGGGCGAATCGTTCATACCCGCCAACAGCTTGCTCAATGTACCGAGCGGAATACCGGATTTTTCCGCCAACTGTTCATTTGTCATTTTTTGCTTGCTTTTTAAAAGCTTAATTCTATCAAGATAGGTTTCCATAAGGCCTCCTCTTTTTTCCGATTGTGATAATATTATAGCATGCTTTTTTTGAATTGTAAATAGTTTTTTGAAAATTTTTTCTTTTTTTGGAAAAAATCTATTGACAAATCCATTTTTATGTGGTATAATGCCATTGTAAAAGTTCCATTTTTGGTTCGGAGGAATGCTTTATGAATGCTTTTTTTGATAAAAACGAATATTATAGTTCCAATAAAGGAATTTTGGAAGCTTATCTCGGTGAGTGTGTTCCCTCTCCGAACAAGCTGAAAAAAGTGCTTGGCGGCATGCGAATTTTTTGGAATACGCTATGCGCCGCACTGCTTTCCAAAAAGGTACTTTGCGTTTTAAAGGCGTTGGGAATGGCAATCAGCCTGGTCGGCTTTGTCGGAATTATCGGTGCCATGGAACACGGCAAACTTCAACTGGGTACCGGGCTTTTCATCGGTGCTCTGCTGCTTGCGGTTGAAATTCTTTGCTTACGTCCGCACACGCGTCAAGATTGAAGCAAGGTTGCCAATGCCTGCCCCACCAGCGTTGCAGCACGCTTGGCTTCCTCCACCGAATTGCCCCCTGTTCCAATCTCCAAAAGCAGGGCGCGTGCGGCAAGCTCTTGATGAAAGGATGCATTGCGGAGAGAAACCGGACGGCAGACCGATGCGCCGTTTGCATTCAATTGCTCGCGCAGCTGTAAAGCCAATGCAAGATTTTCTTCCCAATTGTCATATTGCGTTCCGTTTCCATTGCTGCCCACCAGCGGCATGACTTGTGCAACGCTCTCCCCGTCCACTTCGCCGACCGCACGTACAAACTTTCCGTCCGAAGTCGTAACGGCATCTCGGTGCAGATCGATGACAAGCGCAATTTCCGGATATGTTTCCAAATACTGTTTCAGCGTTTTTTCCATTCGGCTGTAAGCGCCGCTAACCGTTGGATCATCATGCATCACCGTACAGTGAATGGCGGTGATGCCTTTTTGTTCCAAGGCCTCGCAAAG
>CAYYCU010000014.1:0-3081 GCA_964470415.1 uncultured Ruminococcus sp. | reverse complement strand
TAGGAAAGATCCATAGAGACAATCGGCGTTGCACCGGCAGGAATTTCGGTCAGTTCATCGGGCGCGGGATTTGTTTCCTGCTCTGTACTTTCGCTCTCCGTATCATCTGGATTTTGTCCCCCTTCCTCATCCAAGGAGGGTTTTTTTGTATTTTGCTTCCAAAACGCGCCAAAAGATTTGAAAAAGTCGGCGTCTTTGTTTTGCAGCAAAACCGCACTGACGGCAAATGCCGCCAACAACAGCCCGCAACAAATCAAAAATATTGCAAAACCGCGGTATTTTGCATGAAAAACGTTTCCCAAACGGACTTGTTCTTTGCCGGCTGGTAACATACCGTCCACTTGATTGCGCTCTGTTTTCATCATAAAATCCTTTCCGAAAAAGCTTGTTTTTTTCCACCTTATGCAAAAAAGCAAGAATTTATTCCGTATGCAACTCAAGAAAAATCGGCGGTAAAAGCCATTCCGATTGCATTGGCCAAAATCTTGGAAAAGCATGCGGTTGTCACATCGCTCTCCTTGGGAGAAACAAAAAAGCTTTTTCCGCTTTCCAAAACATGTTTCAATGTTTCATCAATGTTTTCGATTTTCGCCTTTTGCAGTGCGTCATAAACCAGCGTTGCCGAATCGACCACGGTGGGAACCCCCACGGCAATGACGGGGACGCCAAGCGTTTCCCGTGTAATTCCCTCGCGATGGTTGCCTACGCCGGAACCGGGATGAATGCCGACATCGGTAATTTGAACGGTAGAAGCCAAACGGCTGCAGCTTCTTGCCGCCAAAGAATCAATTACAATGACCGCATCCGGACGGACGCAGCGCACAGCTCCGCGCAAAAGCTCCAAGGTTTCAATCCCGGTTTGCCCCAAAACGCCGGGTGCCAAAGCAGAAAGCGCCGAGCACCCCAGCGCACTGTACAATGCCCCTTCGTGCTCGCGTAAATGCCGCGTTGCCGTCAGCATACCAACGGTTTTGGGGCCGATTGCATCGGCGGTCAGTTCGGCATTTCCGAGTCCCGCAACAAAAACGCCGAAATCCGAGTCGATGTTTTTTTGCGTTAATTTTTTTGCGATTTGAGAAATTTCATCTGCCAAAAGACCGGAAAGAAGCATGGCTTTTTCATCGCTCAAAAAATGAATTTCTCCGCATTCCACCGTAATATAATTGCCAATCGGCTTTCCGATTTTTTCCGCGGCTTGCAAGTTTTTCACCGCCACACGGCAAATTTGAAAATCATCTCTGCAATCCATGCGGCTGTCAATTCCCTCATACGCGTCTTCCAACCGTCCCATACTCTCACAGGCAAGGTCTGTTCTGGCACAAAAATTCATCCGTAACGCTCCTTTTAACTTTAATGAAGAAAATCTGTTCTTACTCTGTCAAGAAAATTAACAAAATATACATTAAAAAATTTGGGAATCTATTGAAATTCAATAGAAAATAGTTTATAATATAGAAGTACATACTATGCGCGCATGCGCAAATTCCGATTTTTTTATTCAAGAGGAGGATTTTTCACCACTATGTCAAAAAGAATCATTGCACTTCTTTTGTGCGCCGTTATGATTTTGCCGGGATTTGTCGGCTGTTCCAACAGCTCCGATGATGAACTGAATCCGGACCGCGGTGCATATATCACAATGTATCTGACAAAAAACATTTACGATTTTGATCCCGCAAATGCGTATTACAATCAAGATGCGGTAAATGTCGTCAGTCTGATGTTTGATACCCTTTTCACGTTGAACAGCAAGGGAAAGGTTGAAAAATCCTTGGCAAAGAAATACACCGTCAAGGAAAATCAAAAAACAGGCGAATACACCATGGAAATTACGCTGAACGAGACCTACTGGAGCAATAAGGTTCGTTTGAGTGCCGATGATGTGGTTTATGCATGGAAGCGTTTGGTAAATTCCAATAACAACTATGCTGCCGCTTCCCTGCTTTATGCCGTAAAGAATGCCCGTGCCGTAAAGGAAGGCGAAGTTTCAATTGATGACCTCGGTGTAGAGGCACTTGCAATCAACCTTGTAAGAATTACCTTTGAAGGTCCAACGGATTATGACCAATTCCTTTTGAACCTGACAAGCGTTGCAACCGCACCTTTGCTGGAAACCTATGTCGCAAAAAATGCAGACTGGGCAAAAAAGCCGTCCTCTATGGTTACCAGCGGCGCATTCAAATTGGGTAAAATCAAATATCAAGAACGGCTTGATAAAAAAGGCAAGCCGATAACGGCAGAAGATGATTATTGCTTTGACGAAAATAATGAATTGATGTCCGCCGGTAAATTCAATACCATGGAAATTAATTATTTTTATCTTGAACGCAATACTTATTACTACCGCGATCCCGAAGGAGATTCCAAAATCACTTCTTCCGTAAAGAGTTACCGCATTCTCGTTGACTGTACCAAAACCGATGAAGAAATTTTGGAGGATTACAAAAACGGCAAACTCTTTTATGTAGGCAGTATTCCGCTCTCTTTGCGCGATGACGCTTTTGTAAAAGAAAACGTACAAGTCTCCAATGCATTGTCCACTTTTGTTTGCTATATCAACCAAAACGCAGTGATAAGCGATGGCACTTCCGAAGGCTCGCTGCTCTTCCAAGATGCGCACGTACGTCAAGCACTCTCCCTTGCAATTAACCGCGATGATATTGCAAAAAAGATTGTTTACGCAGAGGCGGCTACGGGTTTGGTATGCCCCGGTGTATTTAATGAAGGCAAAATTTCCAAGCAAGATTTCAGAACGGTTGGCGGAAACCTGATTGAAACGCAGGCAAAATTAACCGAGGCAAAAGCCCTTTTGACAGAGGCCGGCATTACGGATCCCTCCAAATACAGCTTTAAAATTAAGGTTGCGACATACGATACGGAAAATGTTACCGTTGCTACCATGATTGCGGAAGATTGGTGTGAACTCGGCTTCCGTGTAACCGTAGACGAAGTAAGCCCGATTGTAAACAACGATATTTTAAAGGAGTTGGTCGGAACCGCCGGCGAAGTTCCCTCCGATGTTTGCGATGATTTGTTTATCGAGGACATTCAGCGCGGAACTTTTGAAGTCATTGCATTTGA
>CAYYCU010000013.1:17740-19057 GCA_964470415.1 uncultured Ruminococcus sp. | reverse complement strand
CTTTTGCTTTCTTTTTGGCTTGATCTATCCATATTGTCTCAATTTTCCGATTGTTTTGTACCTGACTGTTCAACAATGCGGAAATAGATGTCATTCCTTCCAAAATATTGGATGAAGAAAATTTATCTGCTTCTTTTTTTATCATAACGAGTACGGTCCGTTCTATTTTTATTTATTATATTCATATACTGGTAGCGGATGATTCTGAATTTTTGGGGGGATTGAATATGATATTATCGGATTGGTGCGGCAGAGAAAGATGCGTTGTTTTGGGAGAATATCTTGTGGAAAATCAGGCAACCGTCAGAGCTGCGGCACAGTTTTTTGGAATCAGTAAAAGCACTGTACATAAGGATGTGACACAAGCTTTAAAAGGGGTAAACAAGGCGCTCTACCAAGAGGTACAGTTGCTGTTAAACAAAAACAAGCAGGAACGGCATTTGCGCGGTGGGGAAGCGACACGGTTAAAATACTGCGAAAAACGCCGCGAATGATATTATTTTTTCCAAAACGAATCGGAACGCCTGAATAATGTTTGAATATCCGCATCGGAAAGAATATCCGTTGCGGATATCGGTTTTTCATTCAAATCATATGCAATCGCTTTTTCGGCACAGTCCATACCGGTTCCCATTAGAATCAAACGGTTTTGACGGAGCAATTTGCAAATAATTTTTTGAACTTCGGGATTGGAAAACGCTTTGAAATTAAATTGAAACGCTGCATTGGATATTCGCAAAAGCTTTTCGATAATTTCATTCGGATATAAGATAACCGCCAGCTCAAAGGACATAAACAAAAGTTTATCGGTAGGGGAGTGATAGAGAAGATGATTGATTTCAAAATCAATCCAAGAATCAAAGGTACAAATGGGAAGTCTGATCGGTAAATATTTTTTCTGTTCCAGACATAGCTTTTCCAAGCCGATTATTTGATGTAAGTTTTTTGTAATTTGAACACAGGCGGCGGTTTGCAGCTTTATCTTTTTTTCACGCGGAAGCAGCTCCTTTAATTCCGATTCCGCACGCGCTCTGCGCAAAAGAAAGACGGAAAGCGGTTCCAGTTCCGCATCGTAAAGCGGCATCAAACAAAAACGGGTTATGGAAAATCTGTCGTTCAGATATTTGAATAGGTCCAGCGCGTCATCGGCAGATGCCGTGCATTCTCGCATACGAGGAAGCAAACGTGAGTTCCAGTCCGTGTTGCAGTTCATATTTTTATCAACCTTTGCTGTTTGATTTTTTATGGAATTCATTTTGATAATTCATTATACCATATTCATATCGCTTCGTCAAGTCGGCAAAAAGGAGAAAATCC
>CAYYCU010000013.1:8850-17640 GCA_964470415.1 uncultured Ruminococcus sp. | reverse complement strand
GTTAAATGATATCCTTTTCTGTAAATTAACACATCTTTGTAGACTTTTGCGCTTGCTCCGCAAGAAATAGAAACCAAATGGTATCTTTTGAGTACTTCTTCGGGAACAGGCGCAACCCACATAAACGATGATGTTAAATTCTCCAAAAGTTCAAATTGGCTTCCGCGTTCAAAAACAAATATCCGTTTATCAACAAATTCCGAAAGTTCGGCTTTTTTGACATCAATAATCGGCATTGACGGAACATACGGATCTCCGTGTGTAATTTCAATGTAATCGGCAAGCTCCTGCGGTTCAATATTGGATTTTGCGGCAAGTTTGGAATGTTCGGATACCAACAAAACATAAGAAAATTCCGTAAGCGATTCATGCTCCAAATTTTTTCCTTCGAACATATTTTGATAATAGCTTTCAAAAACAGTTTGAAATCGCACAATTCCCAAATTATATTCTTCTTTTACCACGCGGCTGATTGTACGGCTGGAATTGGTCTCATTGTAAAAGATTTCGGCAGGCGCATCAAGCGAAATTCCTTTTGCAAATTCTGCCAATGCAGATGAAATATAACTGGATCGAGGCACGCAGGCGGAAAATTTTTGTGTATGTATTTTTCCGTTTTTATAAATTTCTTCTACGGCGTCTACTTGCGAAAGAATTTGCTTTGCATACTGTAAAAATTCTTCACCGTCCGGCGTAATGGAAATACCTCTCGGTGTCCTTGAAAAAATGGTAATTCCAAGCGAAGCCTCAAGCTCTTTGATTACACGGCTAAGGTTCGGTTGTCCCATATACAAATTTTCAGCGGCTTTGCTGATGGATCTGGTTTTAGCCACCTCAATCACGTATTTCAAATGAATTAAATTCAATGTAACGACTCTCTTTCTTTATTCCTCATCGAGGCTTTTTTACGCTTTTTGTAATTACTTTTTTTGTTGTTTACACCAAATTTTCATGACCAGTCTGTGCGGCAACAGTTTGGTAAGTAGAACTTGGGCACGAATCGAAAAGCCGCAAACAGAAACATCTTTGCCTTTTTTCATGTCCCGAAGCGCACGCGTAATGACCTGATCAGGCGTAAAGAATTTGTTGTAATACGTAATGGTATCATCGGTTACGGCATGGTCAAAAAATTCGGTTTTTACCCATCCGGGACAAACGGCCATCATATGAATGCCGCGCGTTTTTAATTCTACGTTCAAAGCGCGGCTGAAACTGAGAACAAATGATTTTGTTGCGCCGTATATGCAAATATAAGGAACCGGCTGAAAAGATGACAGCGAATCCAATTGATAAACTTCGCTTCCCTCATGCAAATAAGGCAATGTGGTATGCGTCATTTCCACGTATGCTTTACAGTTTAAATCAATCATTTGATTCAGCGTGTTCAAATCCATTTCCGAAAAGGCTCCGAATTTTCCAAAGCCGCTTGCATTGACCAAAACTTCAACTTCCGGTTTTTCTTCTTCCAATAAGCGTCTGTACTCTTGAATGGATTCTTCTTTGGTAAGGTCGAGAGACAGCGGACGAACGGGTACCGAAACCTCGTTGCGCAATGCATTCAATCTTTCCGTACGGCGTGCGATTACCCAAATTTCATCCAGCTTTTTTTCTTTGCTGATTTGTAAAACGAACTCACATCCCATACCGGATGAAGCACCGGTGATAACTGCTATTTTCATTGAATTTTATCCTTTCTTAAATCTTAAAAAATCAAATGCTTTGGAAGACCTTTTTCAAACAAACTAAAGCTTTCTCCTTGAATCAACGGAAGCAAATACCGACAGCAAGCATCGGTTACGTGATTGCCGGATTCATTGATGAAGCGGTCATCTACTTTGCGTATTTGATTCGCAATTTTTGAAACATCGGTATGCTGTATGGTGACGGAATAGGGATTTTCGGATGTACGCGCAATTGTCATCATTTGCCGGGTAATTCCCTCCCCTGCGGCTTTTACGGCCGAACGGCCAACCGAAACCGATTCCGAAATATCGGTTTCGGATGCCAAATGTGCAGCGCAACGCTGTGGCAGATTGAGCTCTACGGAACGCACTTTACATCCGATTTTTTCTTTGACCGCTATTTCCAAGGCTTTTCCGGTACCGGCGAGATAAGCATGTCCGAAAGCGTCTTTTGCACCGGTTTGTGTTCCCTCGCCAACATAATGCCCGTCAGCCAGCCGAAGTCCCTCCGAAACCGCAATGACAACATTGGGATGCTTTGCAAGCGCCGAACGTATATCTTTGAAAAAATGCGTCCAATCAAATATACGCTCCGGCAAATAGACAAAATCGGGTTCCACGCCGTTGACGGTTCTTCCGATTGCCGATGCCGCGGTTAACCATCCGGCATCGCGCCCCATAATTTCAATGATGGTTACAGCCGGAATTTGATAAACCGAACAGTCACGGATAATTTCCTGTGTGGTAACGGCAATATACTTTGCCGCCGAACCAAACCCCGGTGTGTGGTCGGTTCCTATCAAATCGTTATCAATTGTTTTTGGAATCCCCAAAACAACCATATCATAATCGTGATGTTCGGTATATTCCGAAAGCTTGGCAACTGTGTCCATGGAATCGTTTCCGCCAATGTAAAAAAAATACCGAATATTGTATTTTTGAAATATAGAAATCAATTGCTCAAAAAATGCGGGATCCTGATTTGGATTCGGCAATTTTTTACGGCACGATCCGAGCGCAGCTGCAGGGGTATGTTCCAAAAGCTGTATTTTTTCTTCGCTGTCAAAATAAGCGGTAAGATCAATCAATCGCTCTTGCAACAGCCCTTCCACTCCGTTTTGCATGCCGTAAAGCGTGCGGATTTTTCCATTGGCAACATTTTCTTTTACGCCTCTGATAACACCGGCCAATGTCGCGTTAATGGCTGCCGTAGGTCCGCCGCTTTGCCCAACGATTGCATTTCCGCAAAGTTGTTTCATTTTTTCATACATCCTTTCTGCTCGGTTATCGCCTATATAGTATAGCATATTTTGCCCCTGTCTGTCAATCAAAAAACGCCGAAAAGAGTAAAAAAACAGCGTACAAGCAAAAATACTTCGGATGCCTCATATAATGAAAGACAATTCATCGGTTTATGGGAGGTATCATAAGATGCTGATTACTCTTTTCACATTGTTGACGCGCGTGTTACATTTGATACTTGGGGTTTCTACCCCGCAAAAATTCCCGCCCCCGCTTTCTCAAAAGGAGGAATACGAATATTTTTTAAAAGCAGAAGGCGGGGACGAAAACGCTCGCCAAACCTTGATATTGCACAATCTTCGTTTGGTATCGCACATTGTACGCAAATATTATTCCACCGCGCGCAATCAAGAGGATTTGGTTTCAATCGGCACCATCGGCTTGGTCAAAGCTGTGGATACCTTCAGTGTACGGAACGGTGCAAAATTTGCAACTTATGCGGCAAAGTGTATTCAAAACGAAATTCTCATGTATTTTCGTTCTCAAAAAAAGCTTGCTTCCGAAATTTCAATCAATGAAACCATTGATGTTGACAGAGATGGCAATCCGCTCACTTATATTGATGTCATATGCAGTGACGAGGATATTGCCGAAGAAATTGATAAAAAAATATTAACCGGAAAAATGTTACATTATCTAAACACCTGTTTATCGCAGAGAGAAAAGCAAATTTTGATTATGCGCTACGGTCTTTACGGCGTAAAAGCAAAAACGCAACGGGAAATTGCACAAGAGCTCCAAATTTCCCGTTCTTATGTTTCCCGTATTGAAAAAAGCGCAATTGGAAAGCTGAAAGAAGCGTTAGGCGAAAAAGCTTGGTAATTTTATTGTATTTTTTTACTTTTTTCTTGCATTAGAGGGACTTTTCTGTTATAATAAAACGGTAATTGACCAAGAAAGGATAATTCCCTTTTATGAGAATGAGAAGAAAAAAGCACGGGGCGGAGCGAATTGCCGCCTGTGCAGAATTGTTGATTGCCGAACCGCAAAATCCGGCGCCTGATCCCAATTGCTATTTTTCGGAGCAGCGTTCCGTTCATTTGGAAATCGGATGCGGAAAAGGCGATTTTGCCGTTGGAATGGCGGCAAAACATTCCGACTGCAATTTTATTGCAATGGAACGGGTACCGGATGTTGCTTGTTTGGCTTTGGAAAAGGCCATGCGTACAAAAAATGAACGTCACGACAATTTGCGTTTTGTAATAGGAGATGCCTGCAATCTTGCCGATTGGTTCCCGTTGCATTCCGTAGATTGTATTTACTTAAATTTCAGCGATCCGTGGCCCAAAAAAGGATACGCAAAACGGCGTCTGACACATGAGAATTTTTTAAACCTTTACCGTGCAATTTTGCGCAAGGGCGGAATGCTATGCCTCAAAACCGATAATGAAGGATTGTTCGATTTTAGTTTGGAACAGTTCGCTCTTTGCAATTTAACCGTTGAATGGCAAACGCGGGATTTGCACCGTTCCGACCGCGCCGGGCAAAATATCATGACAGAATACGAGCGTAACTTTTCACAAAAAGGACAGGTCATTTATTCTGCATGGGTACGGTTTTAAAAAGCAGATTTTTCGATTGACTGCAAAAAAGGATTGTGAATGAAGATGAGTATACAAAAAAATTCAGAAGAGCCGACAGGCGTGTTAATCATCGCCAAGCATGCCGGTGTAACTTCTCACGATATTGTAAATAAAATTCGTCATCTGTACGGAACACGGCGTGTCGGACATACGGGAACGTTGGATCCCATGGCAACGGGCGTATTGGTGGTATTGGTTGGCAGAGCAGCAAAGGCGGCGGAATATTTGGTAAGTGATAAAAAGACTTATGTTGCCACGCTTCGCCTCGGTTTGACAACGGATACCGAAGATACAACGGGCAACATACAAACGCAAACCGATACACTTCCCTCTTTTACGGATTTGGAAACAATTCTTCCTCAATTTATCGGTAAAATCCGGCAGATTCCTCCCATGTACAGCGCTTTAAAGGTGGACGGAAAAAAACTGGTAGATCTTGCACGCAAAGGGATTACGGTGGAAAGACAGGCGCGAGAAATTGAAATTTTTTCTCTTTCCGCCGAACCAACGGAATGTCCTTCCGACTACAAGTTAACGGTTACCTGTTCGGGCGGCACATATATTCGAACGCTTTGCGCCGATATTGGAAAAGCACTCGGATGCGGCGGCGTGATGGCAAAATTGGAGCGTACCGCCACCGGAAACTTTCACTTGGAATCCGCACACACGATTGCAGAGCTGGAAAACTTGACGCCGCCCGAACGGGAAGCTTGTTTCATTCCCGTTGAAGCCTTGTTTGAAGATTTGCCGAAAATTTGTCTTTCACCTTTTTACGAAAGACTTTGCCGCGGTGGCTGTGAAATTTATCTTTCCAAAATCAAGAAGGATTTTCCAATCAAAACGCGTATTCGTTTGTGTCAAGAAAACGGAGATTTTTTTGCACTTGGCGAAGTTGGTGAATACGAAAACGGAATTGCCGTAAAAGCAATCAAAATTTTTGTTTTAAACAATACAAATTGAACCCTCATATGATTAACAAAGCCTTTTGCTGTGGGATAGCACCATAGCAAAAGGCTTTGTTGTGTTCATTTGTTTATGCTGATTTTCTTTCGGTTTTATTGAAAATACCGAACGGCAGCACGGAACATACCGATTTCAAAATCCCCCGGAACATTTTTATAAAGTCCGCTTCCGATACGTTCCGAATGTCCCATTTTACCGAATACGCGTCCGTCCGGAGACGTAATTCCTTCAATTGCATAAACAGAGTTGTTGGGATTGAAGTGAATATCGGCTGTCGGCACGCCATTTTCATCAACGTATTGCGTTGCAATTTGACCGTTTTCCGCAAGCTTTGCAATCAATTCTTCCGTAGCAAGGAACCGCCCTTCCCCGTGAGAAATCGGAACGGTAACAATATCCCCTACCTCTTTTTCGGAAAGCCACGGAGATTTTACGGAGCAGATGCGCGTACGAACCAATCTTGACTGATGACGTCCAATGGTATTATAGGTCAGCGTAGGACAAGTGTCGTCCGTATCCATAATTTTGCCAAACGGAACCAACCCCAACTTAATCAATGCTTGAAATCCGTTACAGATTCCTGCCATCAATCCGTCTCGGTTTTCCAAAAGCTCGGTCACAGCCTCTTTTATTGCCGCATTACGGAAAAATGCGGTAATAAATTTTCCGGAACCGTCCGGTTCATCTCCTCCGGAAAATCCTCCCGGAATAAAGATAACCTGCGATTGCTTAATTTTGGTTGCAAATTCTTCAACCGAAGCGGAAATTGCTTCTTTGGAAAGGTTGCGAACCAAAAAGATTTCAGGCTCCGCTCCGGCATCCGCAAGTGCTTTTGCGGTATCAAATTCACAGTTTGTTCCCGGAAATGTGGGAATTAAAACATGCGGTTTTGCGATTTTTATTGCAGGCGCAACCGTACTTCTTTGGGAATAAGAAAAGGCGGGAATTTTTTCTTGCGTTTGCTTGATATTACAGGAATATACGTCTTCCAGCTTGTTTTCATAAAGTGTGTTCAGCTCATTCATTGTCACAAACGCGTTGCCAAAGACAAGCTTGTTATCATTTGTAAAATATCCAACGGTTTGTCCGGCAGTATCGGAATCCACCTCCAAAAGAAAAGAACCGTAACAATAACCGAAGAGATCGTCAAGAGAGAGGGCGCTTTCAAAAACAAAACCGAGGCCGTTTCCGATGCACATCTTATATACAGCTTCCGCAATACCGCCAAAGGTGGGGGTGTAAGCCGCATAAACCTTACCTGCTCGCATCAGCGCAGTAACCTTTTCAAATACCGCCAACACAGAAGTTGCTGTTGGCAAATTGTTGTTATCATAATTCGGACATAACGAAATCAGTTTGTGTCCGGCCGCTTTTGCATCATTTGAAATGATTTCATCGGTTTTTCCAACCGTTACGGCAAACGAAACCAGTGTGGGCGGAACATCAATGTTTTCAAATGTACCGGACATGGAATCTTTTCCGCCGATAGAAGCGATACCGAAATCCATTTGTGCACGGAAAGCGCCAAGCAATGCTGCAAGCGGTTTTCCCCAACGCCTGCTGTCTTTCATCGGTTTTTCAAAATATTCTTGGAAAGTCAGATACACATCCTCAAATTTGGCACCCGTTGCAATCAGCTTTGCAACAGATTCCACAACCGCCAAATAGGCGCCGTGATACGGACTCTTTTCCGCAATATACGGATTGTATCCCCAAGCCATCAAGGAACACGCATCTGTATGTTTCTTTTCCACCGAAATTTTATGAACCATTGCCTGAATCGGCGTCAACTGATGCTTTCCGCCAAAAGGCATTAAAACGGTGCCTGCGCCAATGGTGGAGTCAAAGCGCTCGGAAAGGCCGCGTTTGGAGCATATGTTTAAATCGGAAACCAAAGCGCGATACCCTTCGCAAAAATCAGACGGGATTTTTTTTGCAAACGGTTGCGGGATATCGGGGGTAATATCAATATGCTTTTCCGCGCCGTTTGAATTTAAAAATTCACGTGAAATGTCGCAAATGCGAACGCCGTTCCATGTCATGGTCAATCTCGGATCGGCTTTTACGGTCGCCACTACGGTAGCTTCCAAATTTTCGGACGCGGCAAGCTCCAAAAAACGGACAACATCTTTTTCTTCCACAACCACAGCCATGCGTTCCTGCGATTCGGAAATTGCAAGCTCCGTACCGTCCAATCCATCGTATTTTTTGGGAACGGCATTGAGGTCGATATCGAGACCGTCTGCCAACTCACCGATTGCAACCGATACGCCGCCTGCGCCAAAGTCATTACAGCGTTTAATAAGACGGCATGCTTCCGCATTGCGGAAAAGGCGTTGCAATTTGCGTTCTTCCGGAGCATTTCCCTTTTGCACCTCGGCACCGCAATTTTCAAGCGACTGCAGGGTATGCGATTTGGAAGAACCGGTTGCCCCTCCGCAACCATCGCGCCCGGTCCGTCCGCCGAGAAGAATGACGCGGTCTCCCGGATTCGGACACTCGCGGCGTACATTTTCGGCAGGTGTGGCGGCAATTACGGCACCGATTTCCATACGCTTTGCCGCGTAACCGTTGTGATACAATTCGTCTACCTGTCCCGTTGCAAGACCGATTTGATTGCCGTATGCGGAATATCCCGCTGCCGCAGTGGTTACAATTTTTCTTTGCGGCAGTTTTCCGGGAATGGTCTCTTTTACGGGTTTGGTAGGATCTGCCGCACCTGTAACGCGCATTGCCGCATATACATAAGAGCGTCCGGAAAGCGGATCTCGGATTGCACCGCCAATGCAGGTTGCGGCACCGCCGTACGGTTCAATTTCCGTGGGATGATTGTGCGTTTCATTTTTAAACAATAACAACCACGGTTCCTTTTTGCCGTCTGCTTCGATTTCCATTTTTACCGTACATGCGTTAATTTCTTCGGATTCGTCCAACTTTTGCAACTTTCCGGTAGCTTTCAAATAACGTGTTGCCAACGTTGCAATGTCCATTAGGTTTACGGGTTTTGTTCTTCCCAATTTTCGGCGAACGGAAAGATATTGCCGATAAGTGTCTTCCATCATTGGATCCGCAAAGGTCACATTGTCTACCGTAGTCAAAAAAGTGGTGTGGCGGCAATGATCCGACCAATAGGTATCAATCATGCGGATTTCGGTAATTGTGGGCTCTCTCTGTTCTTCGTTTTTAAAATATGCTTGTAAAAATACGATGTCGTCAACATCCATGGCAAGACCTTTTTCTTTTATAAAAGCAGAAAGGCC
>CAYYCU010000013.1:0-8750 GCA_964470415.1 uncultured Ruminococcus sp. | reverse complement strand
TGCGCTGCGCTGTCGGCGCGCTGGTCAAATTGTCCGGGTAGATATTCTACCGCAAAAACAGCGGCGTTCGCACTGTCAAACGTATCGCTGACAATATCCAATTGCGGCTCTGAAAAAATTTTGCTTTTGCTGGCTTCAAATAAATCTTCCGTGATGTTTTCCACATCATAACGGTTTAATATACGAACTTTTTCAAGCGATTTAATCTGCAACAAATGCCGTATTTCGTAACAAAGAGCCGTTGCTTCATGCGCCAACCCCTCTTTTTTTTCTACATAAACTCTATAAACCATAGAAGAATCCTTTCTGATCCTTGTTGATACGGATGCTAAAAAACACCGCTGTTAAATATTTTCTTTTTTCAATGCTTGCACTGCGCGCGCACCAATATCGGAACGGTAAAATCCGTTTTCAAATTTCACCTTGGAAACACGCTCATATGCTTTTTGAATGGCGTCTTCCAGCGTATCGGCAACCGCGGTAACACCCAAAACTCTGCCGCCGGAACTTATTAGTCTCCCCTGTTCTTTTCTTGCACCGGCAACATAAATCAATCCGTTATCATCGTCCGGTGGGAGCGCAATCGGAAAGCCGGATTCGTATTTTTTCGGATATCCTTTGGAGGCAACAATGACACAACATGCCGCACCATCTTTAAAACGTACGTCCGCATCCGCAAGCGTACCGTTGGCGGTTGCCATCATGACCTCAAGCAAATCGCTTTCCATCAGCGGCAGAACGACCTGCGTTTCGGGATCTCCGAATCGGCAATTGTATTCAATGACTTTTGGCCCATTTGGCGTCAGCATCAATCCAAAATACAAACAGCCGCGAAAAGTTCTTCCCTCTGTATTCATGGCCCGAACGGTCGGCAGAAATATTTTTTCCATACACATATCGGCAATTTCCTGCGTATAATAGGGATTTGGCGCAACCGTTCCCATACCGCCCGTATTGAACCCTTTGTCATGATCCAAGGCACGTTTGTGATCCATAGAGGATACCATGGGACGCACAACCTGACCGTCTGTAAAGACGAGAATCGATACTTCCGGGCCTGTTAAAAATTCTTCTATGACAACTCGACTTCCGCTTTCGCCAAACTGTTTGTCTTTCATCATTGCTTGAACTGCCGCCTGTGCTTCTTTCTTCGTAAGCGCAATGATAACGCCTTTTCCAAGCGCCAAGCCATCGGCTTTCACAACGATAGGCAACGGCGCGGTTTCCAAATAAGCCAGCGCTTGTTCCGCTTCCGTAAATACTTCATACGATGCGGTCGGAATCCCGTATTTTTTCATTAAATTTTTGGAAAAGACTTTACTGCCTTCGATGATTGCCGCCTTTTCTTCCGGTCCGAAGCAAGGAATGCCAACGGCTTGCAACGCATCAACCGCTCCCAAAACAAGCGGATCATCGGGCGCTATAATTGCAAAATCAATGGCTTTCTCTTTGGCAAAAGCAACGATTGCATCAATATCTTTTGCACCAATGTCAACGCATATGGCATCATTGGCAATTCCGCCGTTTCCGGGTAATGCATAAATTTCGGTAACCTTTTTATTTTCTTTGATTTTTTTGATAATGGCGTGTTCACGTCCTCCGCCACCGACAACCATAATTTTCATCAGAGTCAAAATCCTTTCTGCTCTTTTTCAAAAACAGGAAAAATCATTCATAAAGCGGATATTGTTCGCAGAGAGCCATGACTTCCTTGCAAACTCGTTCACGGTTTCCTTCAAAATCGACCGCAATATCCTTAATCCATTTTGCAATTTTCAGCATTTCGGCTTCTTTAAATCCGCGGGATGTTACGGCGGGTGTACCGACACGGATTCCGCTGGTAACAAACGGTTTTTCCGGATCGTTCGGTATTGCATTTTTATTGACGGTAATATGCACATCGTCCAAGCGGTGCTCCATTTCTTTGCCGGTTACTTGGAAAGGACGCAAATCAATTAACATTAAATGGTTATCCGTATCGCCGGAAACAATACGGAAGCCCTCGTCTTTGAGTGCATTGCAGAGTGCTTTTGCATTGAGAAGAATTTGTTTTTGGTAATTTTTAAATTCATCTGTCATGGCTTCTCCGAACGCAACCGCTTTTGCCGCAATAATATGCATCAGAGGACCGCCCTGTGTTCCTGGGAAAATGGCTTTGTCGATTTGTTTGGCAAGTGCTTCGCGGCAAAGTATCAGTCCGCCGCGCGGGCCGCGCAGCGTTTTGTGCGTTGTGGTGGTGACAACATCGGCATAAGGCACGGGAGATGGATGCAGTCCGGCCGCAACCAGTCCCGCAATATGCGCCATATCCACCATATAATACGCGCCAACTTCATCGGCAATCTTGCGAATTGCCGCAAAATCAATGGTTCTGGAATATGCACTGGCACCCGCAACAATCAATTTTGGCTTGCATTCGATTGCAATGCGGCGCATTTCGTCATAATCCAGCATTTCGGTATCATCTGCAACACCGTAAGGAACCACATTGAAATATTTTCCGGAAATATTCACGGGAGAACCGTGAGAAAGATGTCCGCCGTGGGCAAGATTCAATCCCATAACCGTGTCACCTGGATTTAAAAGTGCAAAAAATACAGCAAGATTTGCGCTGGCACCGCAGTGCGGTTGCACATTGGCATGCTCTGCACCAAACAATTTTTTTGCACGCTCTCGCGCGATGTTTTCAACAATATCAACATATTGACAGCCGCCATAATAACGTTTGCCGGGAAAACCTTCCGCATATTTATTTGTTAAAACAGTCCCCGCCGCCAAAAGAACGGCTTTGGAAACCACATTTTCGGATGCAATCAATTCAATGTTTTGTCTTTGACGGTTCAGCTCCAGCGCACACGCATCATACACTTCTTTATCGTAATTTATCAATTCATCAAAAAAGTTCATGCTTTTTCCTCTCAATCTTTTTATTATCAATGGTGGAACAGTCTCATTCCGGTGAATGCCATTGCAATACCGTATTGATTACAGCAATCAATGACCGCATCATCGCGAATGGAACCGCCGGGCTCTGCAATATAGGAAACACCGCTTTTTTTGGCACGTTCAATGTTATCACTGAACGGGAAGAACGCATCGGAGCCCAAAGAAACACCGGTAACGGTTGCAAGGTAAGCGGCTTGTTCCGCTTTGGTAAACGGAGCCGGCTGCTCGGTAAAATACTTTTGCCAATTGCCGTTTGCGCATACGTCCTCTTCGTTTTGATTGATATAACCGTCAATCACATTGTCACGGTCGGGACGTCCGAGTGTCGGCAAGAAAGGCAGTTGCAAAACTTTTTCATGTTGACGGAGCTGCCAAGTATCGGCTTTTCCGCCTGCAAGACGTGTACAGTGAATACGGGACTGCTGTCCTGCTCCTACGCCGATTGCCTGTCCGTCTACCGCATAGCAAACGGAATTGGATTGTGTATATTTCAATGTGATAAGCGCAATAATCAAATCCCGTTTTGCCGCATCCGGCAAATTTTTATTTTCGGTAACAAGATTGGTAAGCAGATTTTCGTTGATTTCAAAATTGTTCCTTCCCTGCTCAAAGGTAATGCCAAATACCTGTTTGGTTTCCTGCATCGCCGGAACATAATCGGGATCAATTTGCACGATGTTATAGTTCCCTTTTCGTTTTGTTTTCAAAATTTCCAAGGCTTCCGGTTCATATCCGGGGGCAATGACGCCGTCCGATACTTCCCGTTTAATCAAATTGGCGGTTGTTACATCACAAATATCAGAAAGTGCAATCCAATCTCCAAAGGAACACATTCTGTCGGTTCCGCGCGCTCTTGCAAATGCACAGGCGAGCGGAGATTGATCTAAATTTGGAATATCATCAACAAAGCATGCTTTTTTTAACTTTTCGGGAAGCGGGATTCCGACTGCCGCAGAGGTGGGACTGACATGCTTAAAGGAGGTTGCCGCAGGCATGCCAAGCACGGCTTTTAGTTCCTTTACCAATTGCCAAGCGTTGAATGCGTCTAAAAAATTAATATATCCGGGGCATCCGCACAGAATGGTAATGGGCAAATCGCTTCCGTCTTTCATATAAATTTTGGACGGCTTTTGATTGGGATTACAACCGTATTTCAGTTCAAATTCTTTCATGCCATTGCTCCTTATACGTTTTTATTTACAATTCTGGTTTCCGTATTGCCTGTTGCAATATCAATATATCTGACAAAAAGAGACACCTTGTTCTCCTGGTTGAGATTGTTCCAAATTAAATCGGTAAGCGAATCAATCCCGACATTGGGAAGTTCCAGTGTTTTCGGTTCACCTTCATAAGATGGCAACGGATTTCCGTCTCCGTTATAGGTATGAATAAATTTTGCTCTTCCCGCAACCGGATTGGAATACGCATACGTAAACCGTTCGCAAGAACTGCTGTCTCCATCCGCACTCTTCAAAATGGACATGGCATAATTCATATCCCCGTTTTCACAATGAATAATACCGGATATTCTGGGCGTAAAATTCGGATTGTCATCCTCAAATTCTCTGGTTCTCAAAGCCTGCTCAAAGGTCATCTGTTTATCCATAAGCCGATAAACGGTATCGGTTTGGTCGCCGTTGGTTACAATGGTCTTATTGCCCAAAACGCGGACGGGATAATAAATGATGAGGTGCGGATCAATCATTTTGGATTCATCGTATGCCTTGGTACGCATTGCATCGCCTTCCGCCACAAATACGCGGTTGCGACTGTTTTCACTTCTTCCCATAATGAAATATGCTGTAATTGCATTTTTGCCATCGGAGCTTTTTCCGATGATAATTCCTCTGCCGTGATACGCCAAAGAATTTAACTCATTTGCAATGGTTGATACCTTCATACCGTTTCTCCTTTGATATACACTTTGTTATTTTCAACCGTAATGCGGTCCTCGCAAAAGAGACGAACCGCTTCGGGTAAAATCTTCCATTCGGCTTCTTCCATAATTCTTTTTTGCAAGGTTTCCGGCGTGTCATCTTGCCGAACCGCAACGGCTTTTTGAAGCACAATAGGACCGGCATCGCATTCCGGCGTTACAATATGAACGGTTGCCCCGGATACGCGCACACCTTTTTCCAATGCCGCTTCATGAACGCGAAGTCCGTAAAAGCCTTTTCCGCAAAAAGACGGAATGAGCGCAGGATGAACATTCAAAATTCGATTTTGAAATTTTCGGTAAACCTGCTCATCGATAATTGTAAGAAATCCGGCAAGCACAACCAGGTCGATCTGTGCTTTTTCCAACATATCAGCCAGTGCTTTGGAATAATCCGATATGCTGTCGTAATCTTTACGGGAAAGCACGCGCGCTTCAATGTTGTATTTTTTTGCCCGCTCCAAAGCATAAACACCGGGCTTTGAGGAAATGACCGTTGTAATTCTTCCGCCTCCCAGCTCGTCCCGGTTTTGCGCATCAATCAATGCCTGTAAATTGGTGCCGCCGCCGGATACCAAAACCGCAATCCTTTTATGATTCGTATTCATCAGCAAAATATCACTCCGTCTTCCCCTTTGATAACGGTTCCGATTACATACGCGTCTTCTCCGTTCGCCTTCAAAATGTTAAGCGCGCGTTCTGCACTGTCTGCCGGAACAATCACGCTCATGCCAACTCCCATATTGTAAGTGTTGTACATGTCTCTTTCCGGAATATTGCCCGCTTTTGCAATCAAATCAAAAATCGGGAGTACTTTTATTGCCGATTTTTGGATTTTTGCTGTCAGGCCTTTGGGAATGGAACGCGGAATATTTTCGTAAAAACCGCCGCCGGTAATATGACTGATTCCTCTTACATCTACCTGTTTAAGTAGCTCCAAAATGCTCTTGACGTAAATTTTTGTGGGAGTAAGCAGTGTTTCCGCAATCGTTTTGCCGCCCAATTCCGCACAGGCTTCATATAACTTCGGCGGATTGTTATCAATATCAAAAACTTTACGGACCAAAGAAAATCCGTTTGAGTGAATGCCGCTGGAGGCGAGTGCAATGACAACATCGCCTTCCTGCATTTTTGTATGATCCAAAATTTTTTTCTTATCCACAATTCCGACTGCAAATCCTGCCAAATCATAGTCTTGTGCCGGCATCATACCCGGATGTTCTGCGGTTTCACCGCCGATTAATGCAGCGCCGGACTGTACACAGCCTTCCGCCACACCGCTGACAATTGATGCAATCTTTTCCGGTATGTTTTTGCCGCAGGCAATATAATCCAAGAAAAACAACGGACGCGCACCGCAGCAAATAATATCATTGACGCACATTGCAACCGCATCAATCCCGATGGTATCATGCTTGTCCATCAAAATTGCCATTTTTACTTTTGTACCGCAACCATCGGTGCCCGAAACCAAAACCGGTTCTTCCATACCCAAAAGATTCAATCCGAAGCAGCCTCCGAACCCGCCAACATCATCTACGCATCCTTCGTTTTTGGTACGTGCAATATGTTGCTTCATCAACTCAACCGCTTTATAACCTGCGGTAATATCAACGCCGGCAGCGGCGTAACTTTCGGACTTTGAGTTTTTCATGATAAAAATCCTTTCTGCATCTCAATACTTTTTCTCATTCTTTGCCGTTCCAACAATATGTGCAAAGTTTGCACGGATCCAGACCGATTGCTTCAATTAAGCCTTCAACGGACTGGAACTCCAAGGAATCAAAGTGAAACTTTTCACAAATTGCTTTTCTCAAATTTGCGCCTCGTTCGGTAGAAGAATCGCTGTATTCCTCCAAATGCCGAAAGCCTTCTTCCCCTTCCAATTCCAAAATGATACGTCTTGCAATCAGCTCCATGTCTCCCGTTGCGCGGGAAAAATTCAAATATTTACAGCCGTACATAATCGGAGGACATGCAGAACGCATGTGCACTTCTTTGGCTCCGTTTGCGTACAAAAACTCAACGGTCTCCTTCAGCTGCGTTCCGCGCACGATGGAATCATCTACAAAAAGTAATTTTTTTCCATCAATCAAATCATGAATCGGTATTTGCTTCATTTTGGCAACTTTGTTGCGTTCGGCCTGCTTTTGCGGAATAAAACTGCGTGACCAGGTCGGCGTATATTTAATATACGGACGTGCAAACGCAACGTGGCTTCTGTTGGCATATCCAATTGCATGCGGTGTGCCGGAGTCCGGAACCCCGCTTACCGAATCAATGTTTTGCGCAAGGCCTTCCGCTTTATCGTGTTCTGCCATGATGGCACCGTTCCGATATCGCATGGTTTCCACATTGATGCCTTCGTAAGTAGAGGTCGGATAGCCGTAGTACGTCCACAAAAAGGAACATATTCTCATTTTTTCTCCTGGAGGCTTCAATTGAGACAACCCTTTTTGAGAAAGCTCCACAATTTCACCGGGACCGAGCTCCAAGGCATCTTGATACCCCAATTTTTGATAAGCAAAGGATTCAAAGCTGACGCAATAGTCATCGTCCCGCTTGCCAATCAAAACCGGAATTCTGCCCAACAGATCGCGTGCGGCAATGATATTTCCGTTGTTTTTTAAAATTAAAATATCGGCTGTCCCCTCAATCTGTTCTTGTGCGAACCGAATGCCTTCGGCAAAAGATTCTTTCAAACCGATTAATGAAGCCACCAGTTCATTGGAGTTTACCCGACCGCCCGTCATTGCGTCAAAATGTCCGGAATTGGTTTCAAAATACCGTGCAATCAATTGCTCCGCATTGTTGATAATTCCAACGGTGCAAATGGCATAGGTGCCAAGCCTTGAGCGAATCAGAATCGGTTGCGGATCGGAATCACTGATGCATCCGATTGCGGAATGACCGCACATTTCTTCGAAGATATGTTCGAATTTTGTTCTAAACGGTGCGTTTTGAATATTGTGAATATCTCTTTGCAAGCCGATTTTTTCATCATAAGCAGCCATTCCGCCCCGTACATTTCCAAGATGAGAATGATAGTCGGTTCCGAAAAACACATCTGAAATTGCATCTTCTTTACAAACGGCTCCAAAAAAGCCTCCCATAAATGCGTTACCTCCGCGAAAAAATAATGAATTTTTATGCCGTCAAGAATTATATTTTGCTTCTACTTCTGCATTTTTTGCAAGCACCTTTTCTTCTCCCGCCCGTCTTGCCGTATCCAATTTTTTTGCAAGCGTTGCATCTTCAATGGCAAGCATTTGAACAGAAAGCAAAGCGGCATTGGCAGCCCCGTCAATGGCAACCGTGGCAACCGGAATACCGGTAGGCATTTGTACCGTTGACAGCAATGCGTCAATGCCGTCTAAATATTTGGATTTAACGGGAATACCGATAACGGGAAGCGTTGTGTTTGCGGCAATTGCGCCTGCCAAATGTGCGGCCATTCCTGCCGCGGCAATGATAGCGCCAAAACCGTTTTGGCGTGCGGACGCGGCAAATTCACGCGCCTGTTCGGGGGTTCTGTGCGCGGAAAAAACGTGCACCTCATACGGTACACCGTAATCTGTCAATGTGGAAATTGCTTTTTCCACCACCGGCAAATCGCTGTCACTTCCCATAATTAAAGCAATTTTTTTCATGTTCGAAAAGAATCCTTTCGTTGCATTTTCTATAAAAACCAAATAAGGCAGAACTATCCTGTTTGTCGAGATAGAACTGCCCAGACGGTCGACGATGATTATTTTCTGCTCCCCTGTGGTATCCCACTTTCCGTCAGTCGCAGAAAACCCTTTTTTTATATTATACTTGATTATGAGAAAAAAGTCAATCCTTTATCCAAACAATTTTCCAAAAAAAG
>CAYYCU010000012.1:0-19131 GCA_964470415.1 uncultured Ruminococcus sp. | reverse complement strand
TTGCGGTGTATGGCAACGGCACTTTTCTCAATTAAAAAAAGTACGGGTTCTCGGTTTTCTTCGCAAAGCTGTGCCAGTGCCGGATTTTGACGGTCGGCTGCCAGGGTATACTGTGTTAAATCGTTCGTTCCGACCGAAAAAAAATCGACTTCACGTGCCAAATCTTCGCTCATAATGGCGGCGGCAGGGGTTTCAATCATAATGCCGAATTCCATTTCCGCATCAAAGCTCTGCCCGCTGTTTCGCAAATCGTCCTTGCATGTTTCGATTAACCGCTTCACCTGCCGCACTTCGTCTACCGAAACGATCATGGGAATCATGAAAGCGAGCGTACCGAAGGCGGAAGCGCGCAAAATTGCACGCAACTGCGTTTTAAACAATTCTTCCCGCGCCAAACATATGCGGACGGCACGAAAACCGAGTGCCGGATTTTCTTCTTCCGGAAGTCCGAAATAGGGAATTTTTTTATCGGCACCAATATCCAACGTGCGTATAATTGCCCGTTTTCCTTGCATTTTCCGTGCAATTTCGCTGTATGCTTGAAAAAGCGTTTCTTCGGAAGGATAGTCGTTGGAACGCAAATATAAAAATTCGCTTCGCAAAAGTCCGATTCCTTCCGCACCGTTGGACAATGCCGCGTCCACTTCACCGCCGTCTCCGATATTGGCATAAATCATAACGCGATGTCCGCTTCTTGTTACGGCAGGTTTATTCATTCGGTTGCGAAGATACAGCTCATGCTCTTTTGCAATGCGATCCTCTTTTCTTTGCTTTTCCAAAAACGCGTTTGCTTCCTCATCGGTGGGGCAAACGGTAAGACTGCCGTTGGCTGCGTCCAATAGTGCGTAAGCTCCGTCGTAATTTTTTTTTATTGTACCGACACCGATGAGTGCGGGAATTCCCATTGCACGTGCTAAAATGGCGGTATGTGAGTTTGGCGTTCCGCGAAAGGTAACAAAGCCGAGTATGGTGGATTTTTCCAGCGTAACCGTTTCGGAGGGGGAGAGGTCGTCTGCTACCAAAATATACGGTTCCGCTTCTTTTGGCGTTTCTTTTTTGCTTTCTCCGGATAAATGCCGTATAATTTGTGTGGAAATATCTTGAATGTCTGCGGCACGTGCGGAAAGATAAGCATCGTCTAACGAAGAAAACATTTGCTTGAATTTTTCAACGGCGCATGCAAGCGCCTCTTCGGCTGTTTTGTGCGCATGGATTTCTTCTTTTATCGCGCCCAAAAAATCCTCATCTTCCAGCAACATACCGTGAATTTCAAAAATTTGCGCTTCGTTTGTTCCTATGGTATCGGATACATGTTCACGCAATTGCAAAATTTCATCGGCGGTTGCTTTCAGGGCTTGTTCCATACGCGCCCATTCATCGGTCGGCGTGCGTTTTTGGTTTGATACATCTTGTTTTACGGTACTTTTGCGAAAAAAGCGCAAGTATCCGGCGCTTTTTCCGTTGTTGATTCCAACGCCGCGAAAGATTGTTTTGATTTGCTTTTCCATTGCCTGTTTCAATGCTCCTTTGTATGGGCGTTGCTTTCGTTCGGTCCGTTCCGGCAAAAGGCTTCCAACGCGTTTGCCGCTTCGTCCTCGTCCTCTCCTTCAATGATAAAAACAAGCTCTGTACCATTGACAGCTCCCAAAGACATTAAGGAAAGCAGACGCTTTCCGTTTGCTTTTTTGTCGTTTGCATGTACGGTTATTTCGGATTGAAACCGTTTTGCAAAGGTTGCGAGTATGCCGGCAGGACGTGCATGCATGCCGTTTTTGTCCTGTATCCGATAGGTAAACTGTTTCATTGCCTTCATCCTTTTTTGTTTTCTTTTGCTATTATTTTGTATGCCTTTTTAAGATTCTATTCAATCTTTTTCAAATGAGCGGAAATCGGCCTTGACCGCATGAGAAAAGAAAATAAAATTTTATATTTTATTTCTGTTTTTTTATAAAAAGTATTGGATTTTTCATTTTCATGTGATATAATAATATAAAATAGCCGATTTTATCAAGCATATGTAAAAAATGCTGTCGGAGGAAACAGAAAATGAACTCTTTGGAGAAAATTTGGGGTTGGATTTGTGATTTTTTTACGAAATTCATCATAACTCCGATTTTGAATATGGATATATGGGACATCTTGGATGTTCTTTTGCTTGCTGTTATTTTGTATGAGCTTTATCGCTTTACCAAAAACAGGAGAGCCGGGCGCGTGCTTTTCGGACTTGGCGCCGTTGTGGTTTGCTGCATTTTGATTTTGTTCTTGGATTTGCCCGCACTGTCCTTCATTGTCCGACTGTTTGCAAGTGCGGCGTTCTTCTGTATCATTGTTATTTTTCAACCGGAGATACGCGATGCCTTGGAAAATTTGGGCAATATGACTTTTTTGAATCCGCGCAGCAATACCATTTCAAGAAAAAAAATGGATCTTGCAAAATCCGTGGCAGAAGAGACGGTAGACGCCGTTTCCAACATGTCAAACTCCAAAACAGGGGCACTGATTGTCTTTGAGGGGCTGACAAAGCTCGGAGACTATATTGAGACCGGAAAACCGGTGGACGCGCGTGTGACCTCTGTTTTGTTGCAAAATATTTTCTTCGATTTGGCCCCTTTGCACGATGGCGCTTTGATTATTCGGGATATGCGCATTCATGCCGCAAGCTGTGTTTTGCCTTCCACACGCAGCACCATGGACTTTGGCTCCATGGGAACCAGACACCGTGCAGCCGTTGGCGTAACCGAGGTGAGCGATGCTTTGGTGGTTGTCGTGTCCGAGCAAACGGGTATTGTGTCGGTTGCCCAAAACGGAAAACTGATGCGCGAAATTGATGAGAAAACCCTATATGATATTTTAATGACGTATATGGCAGGCAATGCATACTTGCGGGTGAAGCGTGCCAATATGCGCAAGGAATATCTTGAAATGCTGGAAAAAATCGGACAAATCGAATTGCCGAAGATGCCATCGCTCCGCCGTGATTCCGTAAAAACGGCAACAACGGCAAATATGTCCGAAACGATAGAGCCCGTGTTGGATACAGAAGCGGACTCTGCTTTGGAGGAGCCTTCTCAAAGCGAACCAAAAGCCAACGAAAAGACCGCCGTTGATAAGAAAGCATAGGAGATTTTACCATGAAAAAAAATGTTGTTGGGCATATGATGGCTGCAAAGGAATCGGTTTCCACTAAAATTCATCGCTGGAACATTTGGGCGCGTATCGTTTGCCTGCTTTTGGCTCTTGTGGTTTGGCTGTTGGTTGCCAATTTGAACACTGCCGAAGCGGAGGAACCGACACAACCGGTTCTAACTTCCGAACAAAGCTGATGAGTACCTGCAATCAGACCACGCTTTTAATCGGAGCTGTTCGTGCTTCGGTAGATGCTACGGAAGATGACATACTGAAAAAAGCAAAAGACAAAATGAAGCGGGCGGGGATTACAACCTCTACGCTTCATTTTCGGCTTTATAAAAAATCGGTAGATGCACGCAAACGCGATAATATTTGCTTTGCCTGTACGGTAGCGGTTACGTGCGACATGCCGAAATCCTTTTTTTCGGATGCGGTTTTAAAACGTATGGATGCCCGTATTTTGGAAGAAACCGAAGTCTGTCCAACCTTCGGAACCGAACGCCTTTCCAAAAGACCGCTTGTGGTGGGAATGGGACCTGCCGGCTTGTTTGCGGCATTGCTGTTGGCGCAAAACGGGTATGCACCGATTTTAATTGATCGCGGCGGATGTATAGAGGAACGCGTACGGGATGTGGAACGCTTTCGCCGGACCGGTGTTCTGGATACGGAGAGCAACATCCAGTTCGGCGCGGGAGGCGCGGGAACCTTTTCCGATGGCAAGTTGGTTACCCGTATTCACGATCCGCGTGCCGGCTTTGTACTGCAAACATTACACAGATTCGGTGCGCCGGAAGAAATTTTATATCAGGCAAAGCCGCACATCGGGACCGATCTCCTTCGCGGTATTATCGGCGCCATTTTAAAAGAAATTGAAAAATTGGGCGGCGATTTATATTACCGCTGTAAGCTTGAAAATTTTACAGAGCTTGCCGACGGTACCGTAAAGGTGCAAACCAATTGTGGGGAGTTTGTTTGCGGTGCGTTGATTTTAGCACCCGGACATAGCTCCAGAGATACGTATTTCCGCCTTTTGGAAAAAAATTTTGTACTTCAGCCAAAGCCGATATCGGTCGGTGTACGTGCCGAGCATCTGCAATCTGCGATTGATGAGGCTTTATACGGGCGCTTTGCGGGACATCCGAATCTCGGACATGCCGAATATGCGCTTTCCGATACGCGCGGGAGCCGCGGCGTCTATACGTTTTGTATGTGTCCGGGCGGAGAAGTGGTTGCAGCTTCTTCGGAGGATGAAATGCTTGTTGTAAACGGTATGAGCAACCATGCACGCAACGGAAAAAATGCCAATGCTGCCGTTGCGGTATCCGTTGATAGCCGCGACATCGCCCCGGTGGACGGCAGTCCCGTTCTCGGCGCCATTGCATTTCAACGTCAAATCGAACGTGCCGCCTATCTTGCCGGCGGCGGAAATTATTTTGCCCCGATTATGACGGCAGGCGATTTTTTGAACGGAACACACGGAAAAGAACCGACTGCTGTATTGCCGTCTTACCGTGACGGCAAGGTCAGAGTGGCCGATTTTCACGATGTCTTTCCGCATTTTGTTACAGAAACACTGAAAACCGGACTTCGTTCTTTTGGTCAAAAAATAGCCGGATACGATGCACCGGAGACGGTTCTTACCGCTGCCGAGACCAGAACCTCCGCACCCGTCAGAATTTTGCGCGATGCGGAAACACTTTGTGCGGCAGGGCATCCTCGCGTTTATCCTTGCGGAGAAGGTGCCGGATATGCAGGCGGAATTACCAGTGCCGCCGTTGACGGCATTCGTGTTGCGTTGTCATTGATGTCTTGCTATGCGCCGTTTGAAAAGAAACCGGAAAAATAATTGTGACGGCTTGCAGCTTGCGGCGGCTCGGTGCTTTTTCGGACAAGGCTTTTCGGAACTTTTGATGCACTTTTTGCATATTCCAAAAGTGTACGGAAAAGCGCGTGCAGTGCCGAAAAGATAGAAGAATGTTTAAAATCAATCCGTAAAAAACGGATAGGAGAAAAAAGTGTCCGATTACGGAAGGGCAGTATATAAGGAGTAAAGAATGACAGAACAAAACAGAAAAGAAAAAAAATGGTCATTGCTGTACTGTCCCGGAGATGCGGAAAAGGATGCGGCAATTGCACAGCTGGCAAAAGACACGGGACTTTCTTTCATCATGGCAAGTTTGCTTTATATACGCGGTTATCACAGCGCAGATGCGGTTTACAATTTCTTTCATCAAGAAAACGCTTGCTTTCACGATCCCTTTTTGCTTCGGGATATGGTGCCTGCCGTAACGCGCATAACCGAGGCAATTGCCAAAGGCGAGCAGATTGCCATTTACGGCGATTATGATGTGGACGGTGTTACTTCCGTCAGTCTGCTTTATCTTTATCTTGCTTCTTACGGAGCCAAAATCGGATACTATATTCCCAGCAGAATGAACGAAGGCTACGGCTTGTCAAAATCTGCAATTGACCGCTTGTCCGCAGGCGGAGTCAAGCTGATGATTACCGTGGATACCGGCATTACGGCAATTGAAGAGGTAGAATATGCCAAAGCCCTGGGAATTGATACGGTTGTTACCGACCACCATGAATGCCGAGAAGCCTTGCCGCAGGCATGTGCCGTGGTCAATCCGCACCGTGCGGACGACTGCTATCCGTTTAAAGACCTTGCCGGCGTCGGTGTTGTATTTAAGCTCATCTCCGCCATTGAAATGACGCGGTGTCGGGAAAAAGGCATATCCGAAATGGACGGAATCCGTAAAGTTTGCCGAGATTATGCCGACTTGGTTGCCATTGGAACCATTGCCGATGTTATGCCCGTTACCGATGAAAACCGTTTGATTGTAACCCTGGGACTCAAGCTCTTGGAAAATACCGAGCGGTACGGATTGCGTGCTTTGATTGATGCGGCAGTCGGCAACAATCAAAAAAAGAAAAGAATTACTTCCGGCTTTATCGGGTTTACCATTGCGCCGCGTATGAATGCGGCAGGGCGGGTAAGCAATGCTTCGATTGCGGTGGAGCTGTTGCTCGCGGATAATCCGACACGCGCTTCTCAATTGGCCGATGAACTGTGCCGATTGAATTTGATTCGTCAAACCGAGGAAAACAGAATTGCCGAGCAAGCATACAAAAAAATCGAACAGACGCTGGATGTTCGGCATGACCGTGTCATTGTGATTGATGACGATACGTGGAAGCAGGGCATTATCGGAATTGTTTCGTCACGTATTACCGAACGGTACGGGTTGCCTTCCATTTTGATTTCTTTTGACGGTACGGTAAACGGAGAACCTGCACCCACCGACATCGGAAAAGGCTCCGGCAGAAGCATTCGGGGTATGAATTTGGTGGACGCCTTAATTGACAGCGAAGATTTATTGGTTCGCTTTGGCGGACACGAGCTTGCCGCGGGATTGAGCATCTATCGCTCTCAAATTGATGCTTTTCGGCGTAAAATCAATCAATATGCCGCAAAACATTTGCAGGATGATATGCTTTGCACGTGCTTGGACGCCGATTGCGAGGTGCAAATGTCCGACCTTACCATGCAGCTGGCACAAGAAATTGATGCCATGGAGCCGTTTGGAATTTCCAATCCGACACCTAATTTTATTTTGCGTGAGGCAACCGTTGTTCGTGTGATTGCCATGGGAGGCGGCAAACATACCAAGTTGATTTTGGAAAAGGACGGCATCCAAATGGTTGCGGTTCGGTTTGGTATTACACCGCTTCAGTTCGGAATTGAAGAATCTGACTGCGTGGATGTTTTATTCCATTTGAACATCAACGAATACCAAGGCTCCACCACTTTGCAAATGATGATACAGGATATACGCTATGCCGAGTCTTTTGAGGCGCTGTACAGCAGTCAACAAAAGCGATATACGGAAATTTGTAACGGAGCGGAGTATACGGAAGAGGAAAATATTTTGCCTTGCCGAGACGATATTGCGGTTGTATATACGGCTTTGCGGCGAGAATATCGCGCAGGACATACGGTCTTTCCCATGCGGAGACTTTTAAACATGTTCAATTTGCAGGGCGAAAATACCGTCTCGTACGTAAAATTGAAATTTATCATTCGGATTATGCAGGAACTGCAAATATGCGATGTAACGGAAACCGCAGAAGATACATATCTTTTTGCTTTTCAGTTTCATACATCAAAAACCAATATCGAAAAATCTTCTATCTTGCGAAAATTGAAATCGCAATTACGCAGACAGTAGAAGCTTGCAGCTCTTCCTGCAGTAGGGAAACAGAAAGGAAACATAAATGAGCGAAGCAATTGTGCATACGGATATTAAACGTTTGCTTGATATTCTGAAGGCGACCGGTAAACAGTACGATATTCATAAAATTACTCAGGCATATGAATATGCGCGGGATTTGCACGATGGGCAGTTTCGTGTAAGCGGAGATGCCTATATCTCTCATCCCGTTGCCGTTGCGGAGATTGTTGCGGGACTGGAACTGGATACCGACTCCATATGTGCGGCACTTTTGCACGATACGGTAGAAGATTGCTCGGAACGAACCAATTTAAAAGATATTGAAAAAAAATTCGGAACCGATGTTGCATTGCTGGTAGACGGTTTAACGAAAATTGTAACATTGCAGATTGAAGACAAAGAAGAAGCACATATTGAAAATTTACGAAAAATGCTTTTGGCAATGTCAAAAGATGTTCGTGTCATTTTTATTAAGCTTTGCGACCGCCTCCATAACATGCGCACACTTTCCGTAAAGCCGGACCAAAAGCGCCGTATTACCGCATTGGAAACCATGCAGGTTTATGCGCCTCTTGCACACCGCCTCGGTATTCAGCGTATTAAGCAAGAGCTTGAAAATTTGAGCTTGATGTATTTGGATCCGATTGGATACGAAGAGGTTCATCGACATATTGAGGATAAGTACGGTCAAAATCTTGGCTTTATTGAGAATATTCGTTCTACGGTAGACCAAAAAATGCGCGAAAATAACATTCATTTCACTTTGGAGGGACGCATTAAGTCTGTTTATTCCATTTACAAAAAGATGTATAATCAGAATAAGTCCTTTGATGAAATTTATGATTTTTATGCTTTGCGTATTATTGTGGATACCGAGCTGGATTGCTATACGGCGCTTGGCTTGATTCATGAAATGTTCAATTCCATTCCGGGGCGTTTTAAGGATTATATTTCCACCCCAAAGCCAAACATGTACCGCTCCTTGCACACCACGGTTATCGGTCGCGATGGCATTCCGTTTGAGGTGCAAATCCGAACATGGGAAATGCATCACGTTGCGGAATACGGTATTGCGGCACACTGGAAGTACAAATCGGGTGCTTCTTCCAAGGAAGAAATGGATCGCAAGCTGGAATGGATTTCTCGGTTGATAGAAACCGAGGACGGACAGCGAGATCCCGAAGAATTTATGAATGCGCTCAAAACCGATATTTTCCATGATGAGGTTTTTGTATTTACTCCAAAGGGCGATGTTATCGCGCTTCCGAACGGTGCCAACATCATTGATTTTGCCTATGCCATTCACTCCGCCATCGGCGACAAAATGATTGGCGGTAAAATCAATGGTATGATTGTTCCGATTGATCGGACGCTTCAAAACGGAGAAATCGTTGAAATTTTGACGTCCGCCTCCTCAAAGGGACCGAGCCGTGATTGGTTAAACATTGTAAAAACCAGTGCGGCGCGTTCCAAAATCCGCGCATGGTTTAAAAAAGAAAAAAGAGCGGACAATATTGTGGTCGGCAAAAGCACGATGGACGCCGAAATCCGAAAGATTTTCAAAAATTGTACGGAAGCACAAAAGGAACAAATTGTTTCGGCGCTCGGTTTGCGCATGGGCTTTAACAGCTCCGAGGATTTTTACAATGCAATCGGATACGGCGGTTTAACCGTATCCAAGTTTTCGGTACGTTTGCGTGAAGAATGCGAAAAAGTAATTCATATTGAAGCGGATGAAGAAACGGCTCAAAAAGAATCGGAACAAATTGTTATCAATAAGCCGAAAAACGTAAAATCAAACAGCGGAATTATTGTGGACGGCGAAACGGGATGCATGGTGAAATTTGCAAAATGCTGTAATCCGTTACCCGGTGACCGTGTAATCGGTTTTGTTACAAAAGGCTTCGGCATTTCCATTCATAAGCAGGATTGTCCAAACGTGATTCAAGGCAAAAAAAATCCGGAAAATGCAGATCGTTGGAAGGATGCACATTGGGAGGCCTCCGAGGAGCGCGGAGACGGGCGCAGTGTTTATGAGGCGTTGCTTCAAATTCATGTGGATAACCGCATCGGCATGCTTGCGGATATTACCGCCGTGCTTGCCGATATGCGCGTTTCTATTTTGCAGGTAAACGTCACAAACCGCAGCGATGGCAGTTCCATTATCAGTTTAAAAGTCGGATGCCGTAACATTGACCATTACAATTCGATTGTTTCTCGGTTAAGAGGCTTGAACGGCGTAGACAATATTTTGCGTGGATTTTCTTAAAAAATACGGAGAAAGGAAAAACACAAAATCAGAGATGAAAGCAGTGATTCAAAGAGTTGCGCATGCATCGGTTGATGTGGACGAAAAAACCGTTGGCAGCTGTTCCCGCGGCTTGATGGTTCTTTTGGGCGTTGCGGACGGAGATACGGAAACGGACGCGGAGTTGCTTTGCAAAAAAATTTTAAATTTACGTATTTTTCCGGATGAAGCGGGAAAAATGAATCGTTCTCTGAAAGATATTGACGGTGAAATGCTGGTCATTTCCCAATTTACATTACTTGCCAATTATCGGCACGGCAACCGTCCGGATTTTTTGGAATCGGCAAAGCCTGCGGAGGCAGACCGTTTGTATGAATATTTTAAAGCGCTTGCCGCGCAAGAAATACCGCATGTGGAATCCGGCATTTTCGGCGCACATATGCAGGTTACGCTTTTGAACGATGGTCCGGTCACCATTGTAATGGACAGTGAAATTTTGAAGAAGAAAAAGTAAGAAAAGCAGGAAAAGCAGTATGAAACTAATCTTAAACGGGAATATCAATGTATATTACATTCAAACGCTTTGTATGATTTTTTTCCCCGGAGAAAAGTTCGGTCAGGAATCCGCCGAACGCCCCGATGCGCCGATTCTTTCGTTGACACTGTCGGAAGAAGCCAATGGCATGCGTGCCAACGTGGAGGTGTGGGCAGAAGGAAAACATACAAGCTCGGAGAAAATGTACGAATTTTCCGAGCAATATACCCGCGATAAACTTGCAAAACTGGTTTGCGGCGCGGCGGTGATTGCCGCGTGCGGAGAGTTAATGGGTTACCGTCCCTCATGGGGCATGCTGACCGGTGTACGTCCTTCCAAAGTCGCTACCGAGCTTTTGCAACAGGGAATGAGCAAAACGCGTGTGAAAAAGATTTTGACATCCGAATACTTTGTCATTCCCAAAAAAGCGGCATTGGCAGCCGATGTGGCTTTGAACGAGCAAAAGATTATCGGAACACCGAGCAACCGAGATTGCAGCGTTTATATTGCCATTCCGTTTTGCCCAACCCGTTGTTCCTACTGTTCCTTTGTTTCTTATACTTCACCGAAACTTCTCGGCTTAATTCCGGATTATCTGCTTCATTTGGCGCAGGATTTGGAACAAACGTTTGCCAAAATCCGAGAACTTGATTTACATATCCGCACGGTTTATATCGGCGGCGGCACGCCCACCGTTCTTTCTGCCGAGCAGCTTCGCTTTTTATTAAGTAAAATTGCAGAGCAAATTGATGTCGGTCAGTTGGAAGAATATACGTTGGAATCCGGCAGACCGGATACGATTACGGCGGAAAAGTTTGCGGTTGCCAAGGAATACGGTGTTACCCGTGTATGTGTCAATCCGCAGTCTCTTTGCGATGAGGTTTTATACGGCATTGGACGTGCGCACACGGCAGATGATTTTTTACATGCATTTGATGTGGCGCGTCAATCCGGTATTCCTTATATCAATACGGATTTGATTGTGGGACTCCCCGGCGATACGTTTAAGACTTTTTCCTATACTTTTGACAAAATTTTGTCTCTCCGTCCGGAAAATATTACGGTACATACCTTCTGTGTAAAAAAAGCGGCCGAAATTTTAAAGCAGGGAAGTCGGGTATATTCTTTGCGCGGCGGAGATGCCGGGAAATGTGTGGATTATACGCAATTGAAAACGCAACAGGAAGGGTATATTCCTTACTACATGTATCGCCAAAAAAATACAGTCGGTAATTTTGAAAACGTCGGCTTCGCTTTGGAAGGAGCGGAGGGGCGTTACAATGTTTATATGATGGAAGAGGTGCATTCTATTTTTGCCGTTGGGGCAGGAGCGGTTTCCAAAATGGTTCATTATCAATCGCAAAAAGGTGAAAAGCCTTTCATTGAACGGTTGTTCTATCCCAAGTATCCTTATGAATATTTACGGGACGAAAGCACACGGGAAAAATTGGCGCTTATGGAAGCGTTTTACCGAAAGCGAAATATGCTTTAAAGCTCTCTTTACGGCAAGGACTTTCTTCTTTAGAAAGGAACGTTGCTTATGAAACAATATTCGGTTCCGTTTTTTCTGACGCCGCAGGAAATGCGCGCTTTTGTGGCGCGTTGCGATGCGGATTTTGAGCAAACCATGCAGACGGTTGCGCAACGTGTTTTGCAGTCTCCGCAGCTTCGGTTGCTTGGGTTAACCGGACCTACTTGCTCCGGAAAGACTACGGCGGCAGAAAGAATGACAGACTTTTTTCAATCGCACGGACACCGTGTTCATGTCATTTCAATTGATGATTTTTATTTTGACAAAAGTGTTCTTCATATGCGAGCGGAGTCGGCTTCGGAATCGGTTGTTGATTACGATTCGGAAGACACCATTGATCTTGCATTGCTGTCGGAGAAAATCAATTGCTTGCTTTCCTATAAAGAAACAAGCATGCCGCATTTTGACTTTCGCTTGGGAAAGAGAACGGAAGGTGCGAAAATTTCTCCCTTACCGGACGATATATTCTTGTTTGAAGGCATTCAAATTCTTTATCCCAAAGTTCACGCAATGCTGAATTGTGCGGCTTATTGCAGTATTTATATTTGCCCGGCATCTTCCGTTTCGGTCGGAGGAGTCGTTTTTGAGCCAAACGATTTAAGGCTGATGCGGCGGTTGGTGCGTGATTTTCGATACCGTTCCAGCGATCCTGCATTTACCCTATATCTTTGGCAAAGCGTGCGGAACAATGAGGAAACCAACATTTTTCCAAATGCGCATGCCTGCAACTATGTAATTGATTCTTCCATGCCGTATGAAGTCGGAATGTTACGGCCGTATTTGGAGGATATTTTAAAAACAGTATCCTTTCGGGATCCGTCTTTCTCGGAAGCACAGAATATTTTAAGGAAAATACAAGCGGTTCAACCGATACCGTCCGAATATATGACCGAAAAATCACTTTATAAGGAATTTATATAAAAATGAATATTTTACTCAAAAACGCCAAGCTGTTGCCGGAATACGGTTTTGGAGAATCGTTCGCAGACGTGCTGGTATCCGATAAAAAAATTTTATATATTGGGAAAAAAATACCGAATGTGCAGATTGACGAAACCGTAGACTGCCAAGAAAATCTCTTGATTCCCGCATTTTATAATGCACACTGCCACGCCGCCATGACGCTGTTCCGCGGCTATGGGGAAGATTTGCCTCTTCAGCGGTGGTTGGAGGAGCGTATTTTCCCGGCAGAGGACAAATTGACATACCGCAGTGTGTTGGCGGCAACGCGTTTGGCAATTGCCGAGATGCTTTCCAACGGCATTGCTTCTTTTTCCGATATGTATATGTTTGAGGATGCGGTGGCGGAAGCGGTATTGGAAAGTGGCATCAAAGCCAATCTTTCCCGCAGTTTTGTTTCTTTTGATCCCAACATGGATATTCAATCGGATTTTCGGTTTGCCGAATTTTTGGAATTGGAAAAGCGTTATAACGGAGCGGGAGAAGGACGAATCAAGGTGGATCTTTCCTTGCACGCCGAATATACCAATGTTCCGCGCGTTTGTCGTGATGTGGCGGAGTATGCAAAAAAGCACGGATTCGGTATTCAATTGCATCTTTCCGAAACCGAAAAAGAGCATTTGGAATGTATGGAACGACATCGGCAAACGCCGACCGCGTTCTTTTTGGAATGCGGTGTTTTGGATGTCCCGGTGACTGCGGCGCATTGCGTCTGGGTAAGTGACGGCGACATTGCCATTCTTGCGGAAAAAGGCGTCAGCGTTGTGCATAATCCTGTCAGCAATCTCAAGCTTGGCAGCGGCGTTATGCCATTGCGCAAGATGTTGGATGCGGGTGTGAATGTGGCGCTCGGTACAGACGGAGTTGCTTCCAACAATCGCTTGGATATCCTCCGTGAAATGCAAACTGCCGCCATTTTGCACAAGGGTGTTACAAGGAATCCCGCTGTAACCATTGCCCACCGGATGTTGCCGCTTGCTACCCGCAACGGTGCCATGGCACAGGGCAGAACCGATTGCGGCAAAATTGAAGTCGGTCAACGTGCCGATTTGGTTTTGATAAACAGTCATGCATTGCACAATATGCCGTCTTATGACGATTATGCAATGCTTTCATACAGCGCAGACCGTTCGGACATTCTGTTTACAATGGTGGACGGATGCATACTTTACCGCAACGGAGAATATACTTCTATTGATGAGGAGCATCTCCGCTTTGAGTGCCGCGAGGTGTTTGCTCATTATTTTGATTAAACGGCGGTGCACGATTTATGGCAGAAGCAGGAAAAAGCAATACCAAAAAGACCTTCTTTTCGGGTGTCCTTTTGTTAGGGCTTTCCACTGTACTTGTTAAAATAATCGGTTTGATATATAAAATTCCCATGCTCGCGTATCTTGGATCGGAGGGCATGGGCTATTTCAATTCCGCATACGAGATATACGCGCTTTTTTGCGTAATTGCTACAGCTGGGTTGCCTGTCGCACTTTCGGTTGTCATTTCCGGCGTGTTGGCGCGCGGAGAACAGTCTGCGGTAAATTCAATTTACCGTGCGGCAATGGCAATCTTTTTTTCGGTGGGAACACTGGGAACCCTTATCATGATGTTGTTTGCGCATCAATTTTGCAACATGATACGGAGCGAAAGTGCTTATGCCTGTATTCTGTCCATTTCTCCAACCGTATTTTTTGTTTGCATTTCATCTGCCTTGCGAGGCTATTTTCAGGGCTATCAGAGAATGCTCCCGACTGCACTTTCGCAAATATTGGAATCCGCAGGGAAATTGGTATTTGGATTGGGATTGGCGCGCTATGCTTTGGAAAAGGGGTATGATACCGCCGTTGTTGCAGCCTTTGCGGGGGCCGGCTTGACCTTCGGTACGGCACTTTCTTGCGGTTATTTATTGCTTGAAAAATTGCGCTTTCAAAAGGCCGAAAAAATGCAATCCGAAAACAAGAAGGCGGATTCTCCGAATTATCGGGAAATTTGGAAAAACCTCGCCCGACTTTCCATTCCGATGACGCTTGGTGCATCGCTTGTCAGTTTGACCAAGCTGATTGATATGACGATGATTTTACGGCGTTTACAGTCTATCGGTTATACGGAAATGATGGCAAATGAAGCCTACGGAAGTTATACCACATTGGCACTTTCGGTCTACGGGCTTTTGCCGGCGCTGGTGAATGCCATTGCTTTGCCGTTGGTGCCGCTGCTTTCTGCCGCAATTGCCGCCAAAGATTTGGAAAAACAGGAGCAAATCGTTCGCACGTCCTATCAACTGACCTCTTTTTTCGCCATTCCGGCCGCAATCGGATTGGCGGCGTATGCGCAACCTGTTTTGCGGTTGCTGTTTGGCGGGGAACCGCAGGCCGTTGCCGTGGCAGCCCCGCTGTTGTCTTATCTCGGCGTATCGGTTTTCCTTTCCTGCATGATTACGGCGACAAACTCGGTATTGCACGCTTACCAAACGGTGAATTTGCCTATTATTGCCATGCTTTGCGGTGCGGCGGTGAAAATCGTTTCCGCATATTTTTTGATTGGAAATCCCCAAATTGCACTTATCGGCGCACCCGTCAGTACATTTTTATGCAATGCGGCGGTGGTTTTGATGAATTTGTTTTTTGCGGAGAGGCTTTGTCACGCAGCCGATTTAAGGCAGGTCTTTTTGCGTCCGTTATATGCGGCAATTTTATCCGTTGGAATTTCTTGCGGAATTTACTATATTTTGACGTCTCATTTTGCTGCCCATGCCATGATTACTTTGGTTTCCATTACAATTGCCGTGGTTTTTTACCTTCTGTTTGCCTGCTTGCTCGGCGTTCTCCGGGAAGAGGATATTTTGGCACTTCCTTTTGGAAACCGATTATGCAGAATGCTACGGAAAATTCATTTACCGATTTTAAGTGAAAAGGGAGAAATAAAACATGATAACACGTGAAAAAATTTTGGAATTGATGCAGAAAAAAGCATACACCTTGGACGACCTCATATGCATTACGCAAATCTTGCGTTCGCAAGACGGGTGTCCGTGGGATCGCGAGCAAAATCATCACAGCATTCGTACTTGTTTGATTGAAGAAACATATGAGGTCGCGGAAGCCATTGATACCGAGAACAGCGAACTTCTCAAAGAAGAATTGGGTGACCTTCTGTTTCAAATTGTGTTTCATGCACAGCTGGAAACGGAGCAGGAAAATTTTGGAATGGACGAAGTGATTCACGGAATTTCGACAAAGATGATTCATCGCCATCCGCATGTATTTGGAGAGATACAGGTGGAAAACAGCGCGGATGTATTGAAAAACTGGGAAGTGATAAAAGCCGAAGAGAAGCAACGGAATACTTTGGCGGAAAAGCTGCGTGCAGTGCCTCCCATGATGCCGGCTCTGATGCGTGCCGCAAAGGTCGGAAAAAAAGCGGGGCAAGCATCGGGGCTTACCTCACAACAGCTTTTGGACAAGCTTTCCGATATGATTGCACAGATAAAAAACACGGCAACCGAAAAGGAAGATGCCGTACATCAAATCGGCGCGCTTTTAATGACCGTTACTGCACTTTCTCAAGCACTGGATGTGGACGCAGAGTATGCGTTGAAGCAAGAGACCGATGCCTTGATTGAACGCATTGCCGCAACCTCCGAGAACAACGGTTAATTTTTGATATTTTTGAAAAATGCGTGTAAAAGATATTGCACTTGCGGCAAAAATATGATAAAATAGTATGGGAACCCCATGAAAAAAATTGGAGGACGTTTCTATGACAAAAGCACAGTTAATTGACAGAATTGCAAAACAGCATGAGATAACCAAAAAACAGGCAACGGATTCCGTGGAAATGGTTTTGACGGCAATTCAAGACGCTTTGCTTACCGGCGAGGCGGTACAGCTTGTTGGCATCGGTACGATTTCCGTTAAGGAAAAAGCCGCTTATACGGGCAGAAATCCGCGCACCAACGAGACGGTGCAAATTCCCGCCTCCCGCCGTGTTGCGTTTTCGGCAAGTAAATTATTAAAGGAAAAACTCAATGAGACTCGATAAATTTTTAAAGGTTTCGCGCATTATTAAGCGCCGCACGGTTGCAAACGATGCCTGTGACGCCGAGCATGTTACCGTTAACGGCAAACGCGCCAAGGCGTCTTATGACGTAAAAGAGGGAGATGTGATTGCAATCACATTCGGAGAACGCACATTAAAGGTGCGGGTTTTAAACGTTAAAGAATTTACGCCAAAATCCGAGGCGTCCTCACTTTACGAGGTTTTGGAATAAGGACAGGCAGAATTTGAATAATTTTGTTGCTTTCCGCATAAGTTGTAGCAAAACCCAAACACGGAGGAGTTACAATGAATGCAGAGGTGGCAAAGGCCAACCGTACGGAACACAAAATTGTGGTGCAGAGCAGAGAATGCGTGGAGGTGTGCGGTGTTACGGATGTAGTCAGCTTTGACGAGCAGTCGGTCATATTAAATACCGTCTGCGGCAGTCTTGCGGTGGAGGGCGCGGCTCTTCATATTCACGTTCTCAATATTGCGCAGGGGATTGTTACCTTGGACGGCAAAGTGGATTCCGTCAGCTATTATGAAGCGGATAACAGCGAGAATACCGGAAAATCCGGTTTTTTCGGAAAGCTGTTTCGATAAAATGCCATGGATATTTCGCAAAGCGAATTGGCATGGTTGTATTTGTACGCACTGTTGCTTGGCGGAGGGCTGGGCGCGCTTTATGATGCGCTTCGCATAACGCGCGTCTTTTTGGGTGTACATTACAGCCGCTATACGGCAAAGCGGTTGCGTGCACTTCGCCTGCCGCTGTTAAAGCCGCAAAAAAAGCGCACCGAAAGCCGTGCATTGGGGATTGTTATTTTTTTTGAGGATTTTTTGTTTTGTATTGTTGCCGGGTTTGCCTTGATTCTGCTTTTTTATGAGGCGAATAACGGAAAGTTTCGGTTTCCCGTTCTGCTGTGCGCGGGAGTCGGATTCCTGCTTTACCGCGGGACACTCGGCAGACTTGTTATGCTCCTTTCCGAGGCGGTCGTGTTTTTGATTGAAACCGCGTTTCGGTACATTCTTTTTTTAATTCTTTTTCCGTTTCGGATAGCGGGGAAATGGTTGCAAATTTACATCAGACGTGCAATCGGCTGTCTTGCACGGGCGCACAGTAAAAAAATGCGCCGCAAATATACGGAAACGCAGAGCACACGAAGCGTGTATGATGCCTGCGGATTGGTGCCGGGCGGAGTTCCGCGGGATAAAAATGTAAAAAGGGGGAAGAAAATTGCCCAAGGAAAGAAAAAAACAGTTCAGCCTCACACTGCTGATGCGCGTTTTTCTCGCCGTTATGGTGGTGGTGTCCATCGGCGTGTTTGCAAATAGCGTCATGCGTTACAACGCTTTGCTGGAGGAGCAACATGAGCTGGAAGAAAAATTAAATCAATATCAAGAAGCCAAGGAAGAATTGGAAGAACTGTTAAATTCCGATATGGATTATGAAAGCATCGTAAAGATTGCAAAAGAACAGTTGGGACTTTATTTTCCGGACGAAGAAATTTTTTATAATGACAGAAACCAATAAGAAAGACGAAATATTATGGCAGAGAAGAAAAAAATGCCCGCAAAGATGATTGCGCAGAACAAAAAAGCTTGGCATGAATACTTTGTGGATGAAAAATATGAAGCAGGCATCGCGCTGTTTGGCACAGAGGTAAAAAGCATTCGCGCGGGTGCCGTCAATTTAAAAGATGCGTATTGCTCCTTTGAAAAAGGCGAGCTTTACGTGGTCGGTATGCATATCAGCCCTTATGAGCAGGGGAATATATTCAACCGCGAGCCGTTGCGCAATCGAAAGTTGCTGATGCACCGCAGAGAAATTCTAAAATTGCAGGGGCAGGTACAGCAAAAGGGATATACGTTGGTGCCGCTTTCCCTGTATTTTTCCGGCAGTCATGTCAAGGTGGAAATCGGACTTTGCCGCGGTAAAAAGCTGTACGATAAACGCGATGCCGATGCGGCACGCCAAGCAGGGCGCGATATGGAACGCCATTTAAAAGACCGTTCTTATGAAGATTAAACCGCGCTTTTCGCCTTTTTTTAAAGGACGGAAAGAACTTTTATTTGAATAAAATCATGATGTCCGTCAGATGTGCGGAGTGTTTGATTCGTTTTTACGAGACGGGCAAACGCTCCGCTTTTTTTGAGAATGGTGGGCATCTGTTCCCACAAATTGGGATAAATTCGGCAAGAATTGGATTTTGATTTATACAAATTTCTAAAAAAGTATTGACAAATGTTTCCACAATTGATATAATAGACTTAAATCATTATAAGAAAAGGAAGGACACAGTATGAAAACACAAACAAAAGTTTTATTCACCCTGATAGCCATGTTGTTGTTGGCATGCCTATTGGCAGCATGTACGCCATCAGACACACCACCCAAACAAACCACGGCGCAAACAACCGCCGAGGGCGGAAACAACAACCCACCTGATGAGACCACCGG